>JALOOE010000078.1 GCA_025454565.1 Anaerolineae bacterium | reverse complement strand
CGCCGGCGCAGCAAGCTGGGTACCTATGCCAGCCTGGGCGGTCTCGGGGTGCTCGTCGCCGGCTTCGTCGCCTCTTTTCAGCAGAACCTGATCTGGGTCTCGCTGATCGCCATCGTGCTTGGCTTCATTCTCGCCCAATACGGCAACTACAGTCTGCGCCGTTGGGGGCGTTCGCCGCGGCCCGACGAGATCATCGAGACCTCGCTGAAAGGTTTCGATGACCGCTATCACTACTATGCCTGGTCGCTCCCGATGCCCTACGTGTTGCTGTCTCCGCAGGGGATCTACATCTTCACCGTGCGCGACCAGTCCGGCCAGATCAGCGTGGATGGCTCGCAGTGGAAGAGCAAGTTCAATATCAGCAAGGTGCTGATGGCCTTCGCTTCGGAAGGGCTGGGCAATCCCACCAACGAAGCGCTGGATAATGCCAATCGCCTCACGGCCTGGATCAAGGGCAAGCTGCCGGAGTTCTCCGGCACAGTACAGTCAGTCATCGTCTTCACCGATCCGCGCGTCCAACTGCAGATCACCGCGCCCACCGTGCCGGTCGTAGTGCCCAAAGATCTGAAGAAGTGGCTGCGGGGCACCGGCAAGGGAGATTCGCTGAAGACCGCCGATCTCAAGGCGCTGGAGCAGGCGTTCGACGCTGCTGCAGCCGCGAAATAGGTGTCCGTCAAGGCTGAATTGATGGGTTCGTAGTTTCGACTCCAGCCCCTGATGTCGCACGACTACGGTTCGGTCGTCACCACCAATCCATCAATCAGATAGTGGGCCGCCAGTGGATCACGCGTTGTCAACGACCTGATACAGCTCATCGGCCAATGCTGTGTCGTCGTGGCGGCGCCAGCGCTCAGATCGCGGTTCGTCGTAGAAGATTCGCAGTTCGGCGGTGTCGTTGAGGAAGTTCAGCCGGCCGACCTCAACCCGCTTGATTGGCAGCCCGGTGCGCAGCCGCAGGTCTTCCAGCAGCAAGGCCCGCTGCTCCAGCTTGATCAAGTCGATGCGATCATAGCGGATCGACTGGCTGCTCTCATAGTGAAACCCCCACTCCCGCTCCAGCACGAAGAGCACCGCCACCACCACTGCGTTCACCGCCAGCAGGACAGCCCATTCGCTTTCACGCATCACCAGCGAGTTCATCACCGGCAGCGCAATGACGACGAACAGGTACGTCATCTCGCGGGTTGACATGGTGCTGGTGCGATAGCGCAACACCGAGAAGATGGCGAAGAGCCCGAACCCTACCCCCAGGCTGAGCTCCGCGCTGGTGAGGAAGCTCATCACGAAATAGATGACCGTGTTGAAGGCCAGGTAGGTGAAAACGTAATTCTTGTTTTGGTTGGCCGGGTAATAGATAAAGCGCACGATGATCAGCGCGACCAACAGGTTCACCGCGAAACCGGCAAACAGGCTAACAAGGGTCATTGTCTGCTCCTTGCGCCAAGCGGGCCACCAGCCGTTGCTTGGCCTTGAACTTGTTGTGTTTGACATCGGGAAAGAGGACGCTGACCCCCATGCAGTACTTGCTGAAACTCGTGGCGCGCACGCGGTACGCACGCATCAGTCGAGCGAATTCGGAGGCATGCCGCTCGCCCTGGAACTTCACTTCGGCCACGACGATGCCGGGGAAGTCCGCATAGTCGCGATCGCGACTGAAGGCCAGGTCCAGATCCAACGTGACGCGCTCGGCACGCAGCTTGCTGACGAGGGTGATGCGCGTGTAGCTATTCCACAACGCTGCGGTCAGATCGTCGGCAGCGTAAGGGCACGCTTCGGCCAGGAAATCGGCCGCCTGAGGGGTGAGCGCGGTGATAAGCTCCTTCGTGGGAATGCGGCTCTTGACTGTACGCCGTCTCCCCGTCCGATGCTTCACCTCCAGGAACGCGGCGTGTGAATCCACATATTCACGCGCTCGCACCTTATAGCGATCCGGTGCCCCTGCATGATGGCGGCGGTACAACGCCAGATCGTCAGTATCGAAATAGAGGGTGCGGTAGCGGCTGAACGGCTGCCCGGCCACAGTCAGAATGCGATAGACATCGCGCAACTCGGCCAACCCAGGCAGCAGTAAGCTCGGCAACACGTATTTCAACTCCGAACGATCCAGCAGCACCGCGCTGTCGGGCATCTGTGCCAGTGTGATCGGCTCGAACGTGGCGAGTAAGCTGCGTAGCGCCTGCGGCTCGGCTTGCGCCGACCAGACGATCTCCGGTTTGGCGAAGGCTCCTCGCCACATCTCCGCAGACATGGTCTGCGCTTCGGGCGATTTTGTTGTGGTCAGCATCTGTAGATCCTCGATGCGGTTCTCCGTGTTTGTGGCCACCGCACCTGGTTCGGTGACCATAAACACGGGTGCAAGCCGCTTCTCGTTTCCCTTGATCATTCTCAGTCCATTAACCTATGCCCGCCTGAGACCCCGCTGAGGCGTTTCTGTGTATCTGTTGAGAGTGAGCAGGGCCGAGGCTCATCTCACGCGAGCGCCAATCGCCGTCACGGGACTTGAAATCGTGAAACTGGTGTACTTGGCGCCGGGAGCGTAGATCCCGCCACGATACAGACCGTCCTGTGGGGTGCCGGTTGAGCTGCCCCCGGTGAAGACATCATACGTGGCGCCCGTGATCAGCGCCGGTGATGAGAAAGCTATGGATTGGAATTGCTTCGAAGGTGCAAAGGTGAGAACATCCTTTCCAGCACTCGTCTGGATATGCACCAACGTGCCGGCCTTCTGTGCGCCGCTAAAGTTCAGCAGCAGCGAATTCTGGGACGACGCCGCGCCAGGCGCCTGTGCCATCCCCGCACTGCCTGCGGCGACCAGGAAGCCCCCAGTGATATTGAAGAAGGCGTCATAATCCAGCGCGCTGTTCATCTGCTGGATAGGGCCGTTCACAATGACAACGCCGTCGGTCATCGTAATCGCGCCGTTCACGTCGATGCCATCGCCCCCAGCCTCGATTGTCACGTTGCCGCCGTTGATGTAGAGAAACTGCTTGCCTGTGTATGTGAAAGCATCCTGGCCCGGCCCTCCGGGACGACCAGGTCTGCCACCAGCGCCTGGCGGCATTCCGCCGCCCCCGGTTCCTCCGGCTACGTTCAGGGCATCGTCGCTCGACACGAGGCGGATGTCGCCATCGTTGATGGTGATCACGGCGCTTTCAATCCCTTCGTAGGAGTTGGTGATACGAATATCACCACCGTTGATCGTCAGGGCGGTGTCGGCATGTATGCCATCATCGCCGGTCGCTATCGCAAACGTCCCGCCGTTGACCTCAATGCGGTCGTTGGAATGGATGGCGTCATCGGCGGAGTCAATGGTGAAGGTTCCACCGTCGATCACGACGCTCGCAACACCCTTGATCCCCTTGGCGGATGTGTCCGCGGCGAGGCTGGCCTTGTACCCGCCACCTGCGGACAGCGTGAGCGTCCCCGCCCTGATCGTCGCATCGGTTTCGGCGGCAATCGCATCTCCGCCGGAGGTGACTTTGAGCACGCCGTTCTCAATCGAGACATAACCCAGAGTGGCATCTTCAGTGTTGTCGGATTTGAGGCCATCGCCGCCCGCATTCACCGCGATATTGCCGCCTTTGACGATGAGAAAGTCTTTGCCGCGGATGCCGTCGTCGGCGGACTGCACCGCGAGCGTGCCGCCGACGATGGTGAGGCCATCCTTACTGGCGATCCCATCGTTGAAGTTCCCGGACACGGTCAGCGCGCCGCCGCCGGTGATCGTCAGATCAGCCTTGCTGAAAATCGCGGCGTTGGGTTCGTCCTCGGCTGCGTTTGCATAGACGTACGACTTTCCGTCCGTTACGCTGTTTTTGCTGCCATCGGCGAGGACGATGATCGCCTCCTTCGCCTCCATGATGTAGATCGGCGCGCTCGACGCGTTGCTCAGCGTGACTCCGTTCAGGATCAACGTGACGGGCGCTTTGTCTTTAGTGTTCACGGCGATCTGCCCATCGGCCAGCACGCCGCTGATGTTGTATGTGCCGGCCGCGGTGATGGTTGCCTGGCTACCATTCACGGTCACGCCCTGCCCATCTGTCTTGATGGCGCTGCCATTCAACACGATCTGGATGGCTTTCGTGGCATCGGCCGGCGTGCTTGCGGTCTTGCTCTGCTGTTCAGGGGTCTTCGTGGCTGCTGCCGCCGCCGAACTACTCTTTGTAGCGACTGCCGTCGCAGTAGTCGTAGTGCTTGGAGGCATCGCTGCGGTTGCCTTTACAGTCGCCACGGTAGCCGTAGTGCTCGCTACGGTAGCTGTCGCGTTTGCTACCGTGGCCGCATTGGTTGCCATGGTTGTCGCACTGGGTGAAACCGGCTTCGTCGTAGTGGAGATCGCGGCAGGGCTGCCTCCACATGCAACGAGTATGGTGAGTGCAAGCGAGCATACTGACGAAGCCGCTAAGTCTTTCTTGCTCATTACTATCTCCTATCCTCTGCTGAGCAGGATGCAGGTTATTGTTGCATCCGTGATGCTGCGTTCCGTGATCCCAAAGGCACAGCGATGCGCTAAAGCATAGCACAAGCCCGTAAAGAAATGATCAAGATGCGATAAGGAAAGCGTGTGTTTTTCTGGCAGCGTTGATGAGGTACGTGCTTCCCGCGCATCTGTCGTGGATTATCCCGCATTCCTCTGAGAGGCGGCTAAGCGGAGCCTGTGTATTCGCTGAGAGATCATCGAACTGCCATTGCGCTGATCCGCCAGCCGGGGAGCGCAGTCTGTACCGGAAAGGGCCTCGACCGGAGCATTTCAGCCGTTCTGGGCCTTCTCGGTTTGAGACAGAGACTTTCAGTCCTTGAGGGTTATGGTTCTTTGGCTCAGGGGAGAGATCTGAGGGAGCAGGGCGACATGGAAAACTGTGTTTCTGTTGGCGAAGTTACCCTTGACGCGGGCTTGTAACGGCGTCGGGAGCGTGTGCGGAATCGGGAACTCGAGCCGACTAGCCGCGTGACGACTGCGCCAGCGTTTCTGAACGCCCGATAGCCAGGTCTGCATGACCACCTCTCAGACCTGGGCTATCGCGCAAGTGGTGACTTGTCCATCTGGCCGGGTCAGGAGGAGCGGTAGAACATCGCTTCGGCGCCGGCAATGTAGTGTTCCAGGTGAGCGATGGTGAATTCGCGCTGCGCGATGATAGCCCAGCCCACATCACCCATCGAGACGACGCCGATCACGTGATCATCGTCGCTCACCACAGGCAGATGGCGGATGTGCTTCTCGGTCATCAGCGCCATACATTCCTCCGCGCTCTGACTCGCACGCACGCAGAGGACGCGTGGTGTCATGACGTCGGCAACCGCTGTCTCGTTTGCGCTCTTGCCCGCGAGCAACACTTTGCGGGCGCAGTCGCGCTCCGACAGGATGCCCACCAGCGCCTCCCCTTCCAGCACCAGGACCACGCCGATGTCCTTCTTCTGCATCAACGTGAGCGCGTCGAATACCGATGCGTCTGGGCTGACGGCCCAGATCGCCGATCCCTTATCGTGCAGTAACTGGCTTATGGTCACCATCGGTGTATCCTCCCTGGAATGATTGTCAAGACAGCGCCTGTCTTGACAGGCGGTGATTGAAATCACCGTCTGGTACGCCAAGTGCGTTGAAACGCACTGTGGCGGGGCGGCAACCCGTTTCAACGGGGCTGAACGGTGCCCGCCTACGGTTTCAACCGTAGGCGGCCTGCACCGACAATGGCTGACGACGAACTAACCGTCCCACTAGAGTGAAGCTGAGGAAGACACTGGCTCGATGTTCGAGAAGATCGGCATCGCGCTGGCCGACATCTGATAGTAGGATTGGCCCGCGCACGAACGACAGTAAGCCAGCCCCTCCACCAGCATCTCGCGTTCGTTGATGATCTCTTCGCCGCAAGCCGTGCAGTTGGTGCGCACCCCGGCCCGGCTGATCAGATCGGTCACGGGCGTGTTCAACACGACTGATGTCAGCGAAAAGAGCACTTCCTCCGGCATGATTTGATAGCCGATAAGCTGGGCGAAGTAGTGCCGGCGCTCATCGGGCGCATAGTCGAGCGCCCGCACGCGCACATCGGGCTGCGGGGCGAGGCGAATCGCGGCCCCGGTCTGCACATCGACGAAGCTCGCGGCGACCTTACCGTAATCCTCGATACGCAGCGTGCGCCGGCCGGCTGCAACGCGGCACGCGACCTCCAGCCCATCGAGAAAGCAGCCGTCCGTCTCGGCGATGACCAGCAGCCGCTTGTCCTGCCGCGGGACTTCCAGCCCCAACGCGGCCGCGCCGGCCAGCCCCATGCGTGCGCCGAGCACCTGGCGCGGGCACAGATGCGCATGGCGGGCGGCGCTGAGTTTCAGCACTTCATCGAGGACTTGCATGTAGCACCTTCCAGAAAGGACAGCCCTGCCTCACCGGATCACACGATCACACAGATCACGACGCGGCCGTGGGCACGGATTCCGTCGATTCCGTCCGACTCTGTTGTTCCAGCCGAGCCTGCTTCTTCAGACCGAGCACGGTCACGTGCAGCCACGCAAAACTGACGGCGATTAGCAGAAACAGAATGAGGAACGTGGTCTGCGGAATCTTGGTCTTCTCGTACATGGCGGCAAACATCAGCGGCAAGAAGAAGCCACCCAACGCGCCCAGCATCCCCACCAGCCCGCCCACGGCGCCGACATCCTTGGGAAAGTAATCGGGGATGTACTTGTAGACCGCGGCCTTGCCGATGCCCATGCCCACACCCACGATGACGACCAACAGCGTGAACCACGCCACGTCCACCCCCAATGATAGCAGCAGGGAGGAGATCAGCATGACGCCGAAGACCCAATACATCACCGGCCGTGCGCCATACTTGTCCGAGAGATAGCCACCCAGGGGCCGCAGCAGGCTTGCCGGGAAGATGAACAGCACGGTCAATAGCGCTGCTGTCTGCAAGCTCAAGCGATAGACGTCCACGTAGTACTTCGGCAGCCACACTGAGAGAGCGACATACGCGCCGAACACCACGACGTAGTACAGGCTGAAGCGCCACACCCGCACATACTTCAATGGCTTGAGCATATCGATGACCGGCCGCGTCGCGCCGGGCTTCCGGTCATGGCGCGGCGTGAAGAGCCAGATGGCGATAGCGAGCACGCCCAGCAGCACGCAGTACAGGATTGGGACGAATCGCCAGCCGCCGGGGATGAAACCGCCGGCCAGTCCTGCCGCGGGGATCAGGGCGATCAGGGTCGGCCCGATCAGTTTCGTGATCGACGCGCCGACATTGCCCGCGCCGAAAACACCCAGCGCCAGGCCCTGTTGCGCGGCCGGGAACCAGACCGAATTCCAGGCGATGCCCACCGAGAAAGAGTTGCCGGCGATGCCGACGAGAAATGCCCAGATCATCAGCCCCGTGTAGGTCGAAGCCTGGCTGATCATGTACGCCGGGATCATCGCCGCCAAAGCCAGGAAGAGAAACATCTTGCGGCCGCCATAGCGATCGGCGAAGATGCCGAACGCCAACCGGCCGATCGAGCCGCTCAGGACGGCGATCGCCGCCAGCCAGCTCAATTGGATATCGGTCAGCCCGAATTCCTTGCGGATCGGGATGCCGAGCACGCCGAACATCGTCCACACGGCGAACATCAGCGCAAAGCCGAGCGTGGACACGACCAGTACGCTGGTCTTGCCTCGCCCTGTAGCTTTTTCTGTTTCTGTGCCAATCATGAAATCTCGCTCCGTAATAGATCAGGATGGTTTTTCGCAGCCGGGACGGGTGTAGTACCACCAGTTGATGGCGGTGGCGAAGAAATAGAAGATGATCGCCCCGACGAAGAAAATCACCGGCGAACCTGTCTTGGTGATTGCAACACCGATCAGGGTCGAGAAGAGGAAGGGCCCGTACGCCGCGATCGCAGCGGTCCACCCGATCACGCCCGCGCCCTGGCGGGGCGAATCGGAGAAGATGATCGGGTATTGCCAGAACGTCGCGGCGTTCCCGATGCCGGTGAAGAA
>JALOOE010000077.1 GCA_025454565.1 Anaerolineae bacterium | reverse complement strand
CGCAACCATTCCCAGGTCGCGGCCGTGTCGTCTGCCAGCAGGTTCTCGCGCTCGGCATACGAATTCGCCGTCCCGCCCAGGTGCGCCGCCACCATGTAGCTGAGGTCGGTGCGGTTGCCCCACAAGCTGGCATGAAAGAGCTGCTCGAAGCGGGCCGCCGGGTCTGCGGGAAGACCCGCCAATAACGCCGCGACCGCTGCCGGCGCAGCATCCACTGCCCACTCGGTGCGCTTCTTCATGCCGAACGGATCGAATCCCCGCCCGCCGCCATCTTGGAAGTAACCCGTCGCCTCAAGCAGCCGGCGATAGAAGTACGCCTCGGCCCAATACCAGGGCACATCCAGCCAACTGCGGCCAAAATGCGGCGCGGATACCGCGTTCCAGAGCGCAACATCCGGCGCGTCTTCGCGCAACTCCCGGATGCGGCCGCTGTGCAGCTCGGTTCCGAGCTCCTCCAGGCCGCGCTGCGTTCCGCCGTCGCCGTCAGGATTCAGATCAATCGCTTCCTGAAGGATGGCCGGGATGCGCCGTCGCAGGGTGTCTTGCGCAAAGGATCCCAGCTCCGAGGTTAGAATTGGCGGTGGCAGCGTCGTCGGATCGAGCAGGGGCGCTGGCAAGCGCAACCCGGTCAGGCGACCGGCATTTGCGGGCAAGTGCTCTGTGCTCATGCCCTGCCAACTCCCGGTTTCGAGCTGCCAGCCTCTTGCATCGCCTGCCGCATCAGCACATCCAACTCCAACGGCACCCCGCGCCGCTCATCTGGAACGAGCGATATCGCCTCCTGAGGACATTGGGAGACACAGACGCCGCATCCCATGCACTCGGCTGCATTGATAACGGCATGCCCGTTCATTGAGATCGCCCCAAACTGGCAGCACTCCTGGCAAGAGCCGCAAGCCGCGCATCCGGACGTAGCGACCTCCGCCACATAGCCCGATGAGGCCAGCATCGGAACGCCGTGACGCTGCGCCTGCATCGCGCCGCAACAGCACGAGCAGCAGTTACAGATCGCATAGAAGCGGCCCAGCATCGCGTCTTTGAAGAACGCGTGATGCACGTGGCCGCGCTCATGCTCGGCCCTCAGGATCTCGGCGGCCTCGGTGGATGTGATCGAGCGGCTGCGCGTCGGATGATGCTCCGTAGCGAAGCTGGCAAACGGCTCACCCACGATCAGACACACATCCAGCGGCAGACACGGATTTGGCCGGGCGGCACGACACGGGCAGTCTATTGCGACGATATGGTCGGGGTGTTTCAGCACGATGTCGCGTGCCAGGGTGTAGGGGATCACGTGCTCCAGGTCGGTCAGCCGCACCTCCTGTTGCACGCTGATCAGCCTGGTGGCCGATTCAAGCGTGACGACCTTGCCGTGATAGGTGTCGGCGAATGTCGTAGGCCGCTCGCCGGGAGCCTCGGCTCCTGCGGGGGATAGCCCGGAGCGTGGCTGACGAGGGAATGCGCGCGACCAGAGCCGTCGAGCACGCATAAAGCGCTTTGCCAGCGGGTGTTCGCCGGTGCCGATGCCGATGTAAAGGTAGATCCAGCGCCCGTAAACATAGCCGTGAAGCCAATCAAACAGGCTGTAGCCCGGCGTGCGCCGCGCCTCACGGATGAGCGCTATCGTGGATGCGCTGAGAAGAACTGGCCGAGAGGGCAATTTCATAATAGTCCACCTCCAAATGGCGTGTGACGGGGGGCTGCCGATCGGGTCTGCGGCGGGCGACCCTGACGTGTGACTGTATCAGGTCGCGCCCCGGCTGTCAAACCAAAGGATACTTTGTCGCCTGATGTGCTCTATGTTATACTCCGGGTGCGAGGAGGTCCAGCACCTCGCCAGGAATCTGCGAACAGGAACGAAACGTTGAAAATCCAATTAACTCGGGCACTCACCGCCGCGCTGGCCGCCATGACGCTGATGATCTCGGCAGGCTCGCCGGCAGTCGGCGCTGGCGGGCCGCTCACCGGAAAGACGGTCTGCGTCGATCCCGGGCACGGCGGCATGGACTCCGGCGCGCATTCCGCCGCCTATAACCTGAGCGAGAGCGACATCAACCTGGATGAGGCGTATGCGCTGCGCGCATTACTCGAAGGCGCAGGCGCCACCGTCGTCATGACTCGGACCGGCGACGAGGGGCTCACGGAGAGGGAACGCGCGGCATTCTGCAACGACGCCGGCGCGACAATTCTTGTTTCGGTCCACACGAACAGCTTCAAGGGCGCCGAGCCAAACGGCGCCTTGACGTTCTACGGCAAGCGATCGGCGCCTGAGGATGTACGCCTGGCGGAAGCGATACACGACTTTTTGTACCCCACCATGCTGAAGACCGCTCCCGTACCGGGAGCATTCACCGACTATGGCGTGCGCCGCTTTGGCGCCGGCGTATTGAGGCGAAGCTCCATGCCGGCAGCCCTGGTGGAACCTGCATTTCTGTCAAACCCAGCCGAAGCCGCACTGCTGGTGACGCCGATCTATACCGCGCCCGGTTCGGGGGTCTTCAGCAAGGGATGTCCAGCCTTCAATTGCCGTCGTGGACAGATCGCGCAAGCGATCTTCCAGGGCGTGCTGGCTCCACGCCGATCTCCGCCACGCCTCCGGAGCCAGAGCCGGAGGAAATCAAGATAGTGGAGATTGCCGTCGCCGATCTACTTGCTGAGCGACATGGCGGGCAGCAACCGATCCTCCTCGATTGCCGGGAGGACTATGAATGGCGGCAGGTGCGAATTCCCCGCAGCCTGCACATCCCCATGCGCCAGATTCCCGGACGGTTGGCCGAGATTGACCGCGCTGCGAACATCGTGGTGGTGTGCGCGCACGGCAATCGCTCGTACAGCGTCGCCGGCTACCTCATCGAAAACGGCTTCGCCGCACGCAGCCTGCACGGGGGTGTCGCCGAGTGGCAGGCGCACGGGGGCGAAGTTGAGAGCGACGCCATGCGGGGGACTCGCTCCTGACCGCTCAGACCGGCAGAAACGCGTATCCCAACGTGCTGCCGCTGGTGATCAGCAGCAGCACGGCCCACCCGTCCGGTTTGAACCCCAGCCGGCCCGAACGAACGAACAACGCACAGAGCGGCACGATCGGCAGGAGATACCAGGGCAGCAGGTATTGGGTCAGCAGGGCGAAGGCGACCAGCGGCCAGATACATCTCCGGATCGCCTGCTCACCGCTCTGGGCAGGACGCAACACAAAGTACAGGCTGATGGCCGCCAGCGCCAGGATGAGCGCCAGGTCGCCGGCAGGTCCCTCAGGAACGGCCAGCGCCGGCGAGATCTGACCGAGGAGCGCGTGCGGGCTGGCGGAACCCCGCTCGGTGAAGTAGATCGGCAGATAGCCGATCACCCCCTTGCCCAAAGACAGATAGGGCACATAGCTGATGGCGAAGATGGCGACGACCGCCAGGGGCATCGCCCACGCCGATCGCCGCCGGCCCTGCGCGTCGCGGGGCCGCCAGAGCGCCGGCGCCAGCATCACCGGCAACAGCTTCATCGCCGTCGCCACGCCCAGCCAGGTTCCCGTCCACCCGTCTCGCCCCTTCGCCCGTGCCAGCCATGCCGCAACGATGAAAATCAGCACCAGGCCATCCACGTGCGCAGCGTGCGCCGTCTCGAAAACCACGGCCGGGCTCCAGAGAAAGATGAGCGCGCGGCCAGCCGGTCTGCCCAGTGCCTTCGCCAACGCCATCAGCAAGATGCCGGCAATGATCGTGCCGCCCGTCATCGCGATCTGAAACCAACGCACGCTGTCGGGGCGGATGCGCCAGAGCGCGGCGAAAGTGATCTGCGTTGCGGCCGGATAGATCGTCACCGCCCATTTGCGGTTGATCAGCGGCCAGATCGCGTCATCTCGTAGGCCGCCGAGCTCCGGCGCACCGGGCGGGAGCGCATACGGGTTGATCCCCTGCGCCTGCACCCGCCCATCCCAGAGGTAGCGATACATGTCGTCTGACAACACGGGCTGCGTGAAAACCATGATCAGCCGAAACGCGATTGCGAAGCCGATGATGAGGAGCAGGCGGGGTGACGAAGTCGGCCGGTCATCGCGCACGACTACGATGACGGCCGGGATGTAGAAGAAGAGCGCAGCCAGCACACTGACAGCGAGTTCGGCGTGCTGCAGACGCAGATTCGACTGGCGCAGCGCATACGCGTAGGGGATCAGCGAAGCCAGGCCCAGCAGCAGCAATGCCGTGGTAGGCGAAAGACGCCGCCTGAGATCAGCCGGCAAGGGTTCTGCCAGGTCTGGCGCGCCGACGGCAGTCACGGCTACATGAGCGCCAGCAGGGCACGCGCAAGCGGGCTACCCTGCGCCGCCTTGGGTTGCAGCCGCTTGATGAGCCGAGCATCCACGCCGAACGTGCGGCCCGCCCCGGTCACGAAGAAGATCCATTGAAGGACCATCAGCATGATGTAGGTCCAATACCACTCGTGGGGCACCACCCACAAGCCGAGCAGCAGGTTGAGCGCCATCAGCAGCCCCAGGATGCCGCCCAGGCGGGTGAACAGGCCGAAGATGAGGGAGAGCGCCAGGAAAACTTCGAGCAGGAAAACGCCCCACCCCAGCCAACTCAGGTTCGGCACCATGATCGTCCTGACGAACCAGGCATGAGGCGGGAAGATCGAGTATGCCGCCATGAGGCCCGTCCAATCGCACAGACCGCTGGTTCGCTGGGCGTAGTCAATGCTGGCCGAGAAGTCGGACGGGCAGCCGAAACTCGGCGGCAGTTTCCAGGCAGCCTGTGTCAGCCACAGGACGCCTATGATGGCGCGCGCGATGGCGAAGCCGGCTCGTTCCCAGGTCTTGGATAGCATCTGCATCTGGCCTTCCCTCACTTTCTGTGGAGCGCGTTGGTTTCGACGCAAGTATACCACATGCTGATGCTCAACTCGCGCCACGCCAGGACAGTCCGTGCGACCAGTTTGACAGCCGCTGCACCCCGCTGTACTATCGCGGATCATCGGATCAAGCATCGGAGAAATTATGGCTGACACAACTGAGTCATTGGATCGCGTGATGGTGATCGCCGCCCACCCGGATGACCCGGAATTCGGCTGCGCGGGCACCATGGTGAAATGGGCGCAGGCCGGCAAGGAGATCACGTATGTGCTGCTGACCAGCGGCGACAAAGGCAGCCACGACCCCGACCTGCGCCCTGGGCTGCTCGCGGCGCGCCGCGAGAGCGAGCAGCGCGAGGCAGCCGCCGAGTTGGGCGTGAAGGACGTCCTCTTCCTGCGCCACCCGGACGGCATCCTGGAGAACACGCTGGAGATGCGCCGCCAATTGGCGATGATCATCCGGCAGCATAAGCCGAACATCGTCGTCACCATCGATCCGTGGCGGCACTATCAGCTCCACCCGGATCATCGCGCGGCAGGCCAGGCCGCGCTGGATGCGGTGTGGGCCGCCCGCGAGTGGTACATCTTCCCGGAGCAGCTCGTCGAGGGGATCGCGCCATGGCGCGTCAAAGAGGTGTATCTCTTCTGGACCGAAAACGCCGACTATTGGGAGGATATCACCTGCTGCATGGAGACGCGACTGGCCGGGCTCAAGCGCCACGCCAGTCAGGTGGGCGCCGACACCACCAAACTCGAGGAGCGCATCTGGCAGCGCGTGAAGGATGCGGGACAGAAGCCTGGCTACGAAGCGGCCGAGGAGTTCAAGCGGTTCCAGTTCTAGCGTCACGTGCGTCCGGCCGGTTTCGACTCAAAATGGGACTCGTATCCCACCACACTGATCTTGAGGGATGGTAGTCACGACTTTTGTCATTTGTCACGCCACGTGCAGCGACTGAAGTCGCCACTACCACTCATCAACTTCTCAGTGGTGAGGTACTAGGTCGGCCAGAAACTCGACGAACGGCCGGAAGCACTGCGGGCAGCGGTCAGCGATCTCCTGGTACTGGCAGGCACCCAGGATGACCGGGGCGTCTATCGTGTCGCGATATCGTTTGCCGCGGTCAGCGAAAAGGCTTTCGACAACGCGCTTGGGGGGATGATCCTGGTCTTGGTCCTCGACGGGCACGCGCCAGGTGACCGCAATAGATTTGGCACCCAGACGGACTGCCAGCTCGCGCTGCGCAGCCAGGAGCAGCGCTTCCAGGTCGTGCTTGAAGCAGAACACCTTGAAGCGTTCCTGGATCCGCGCATCATCCGCCAATCCCCTGGCCTGCAACGCGGTCTCGAAGTTGCGGCGGATGCCCGCGATCAGTTCAGTAACAGTCTGATGGGGGAAGGCTTTGTTGCCGGGATATAGATCGGGCAGCGCCACGACGATGGTGCCCGGATCATTGGCGAGGATGCTGACCGCTTTCTGGGGAACTTTGGTTAGGACAGAAACCTTGCGATCACCTTCGGGGGTTTCGAAGAATTCGACGGCAACGCCTTCCTGCCGCTTCCGCTCGATGAGGGGCCGGAGCAAAGCCTCCATGGCCGCTTTGTCGGAAGGCCCTTCTACGTAAACGCAAACTCTCATGCCAACCACTCCAGCTCATCGCTACGGTGCAACCGCTCGACCTCGTCGGGGCCAAAATCAGCGAGCATATCATGCAAAATATCCGAATCATGAGGCTTCAAGAACTTCGCCTCGCCATCCTCCTTGCGCATGACTGCAACCTGCGACAAATCGAACTGGGTCAGGAAGTAGGACGAATGGGTCGCGACCAGGAGCTGAGTTCGCTCGCAGGCTTTTTCGAACAGACCGGCCAGGATCGGCAGAGTGCGGGGATGCACTCCCTGATCCGGCTCATCAATGCAGATCAGCGACGGCGGGTTGGGCTGGAGGCAGAGCACCATCCAGCAGATCAAGCGCAGGAGGCCATCCGAGAGATCAGCCAGACTGAGGTCGCCATCCACGCCGGCTTCACGCCAGAACGCCATCACTTCTCCTGGCCCCCCGCGCGCCTTGACCGTCAGGCCGCGGAACCCGGGCGCCACTGAGGCCAGGTGTTGCTGCAGTTCATCCAAGATCGATAGGTGTTCGGTCAGCAGGTAGTGCAACACTGCGGCCAGATTGCTGCCGTCTTCGGCCAGAACGGGCTCCTGTTGCACGGGCACGGTCCGTCTCAACTGGTCACTCGCAATGCCATACGCGCTATAGAAGCGCCAGCCCGAAATGTACTCGCGCAGCATGTACAGCGTCAGAAGCGCGGGATTGGTCACGCTGCCCAGGGCCAGCCGGTTCAGCCGGTTCAGGACGATCTCCTGCTCGGCACCGTTCGCCCCATGTTGCTCCCGGAGCCGGCCACGTCCCTGCTCGACCTCCATAAAAAAAGCCGGGGGCTGTGGAGTCGCAGTGGGCGGCGCCAGGGGGACGACCTGCTCTCGGATCACCTGGGGGCGGCCCACCGGGCCGAGCAACTCGCCCCGGTAACGAACCCATGGTACCGGGCCAAAACCCACAGTCAATTCCCAGGCGAACCGCCCTGCGCCGGGCAAGTGGAATACCTGCTGGCCCACGGCCCCCGGCACGATTTCCGGCGGGATCTCATCGCGCAGGCTATCGCGCAGGAAGCGCAGAAACTCGAACAGGCTGGACTTGCCGGCGCCGTTGGCACCGACCAATACTTCGAGCGCGCCCAGCTTGGCCCGAAAGTCACGGAACGGGCGATAGCCCTGGATCGCCAACGATTGAAGACGATAGATACTGGTCATAGTTTCACCTTTACGTTGCGCCACGTTGTGTCCAATTTCAGCGAAGGCGATGTGGCAGGTGCCAGGTGAAGCGAAGCGGCCTGAGGAGATAATAGCGCGCGACCCAGAACCACCGCAGCGCCGGCTCGGCGCGGCCGGGCCAGCAGCGGCGAGCGCCGAGATATGCGGCCACCGCCACGCCGAGAAGCTGCTCCGCGCCGATCAGCGGATCGGGGACCCAACGCCCGTCCCCTTGCGTTACCGAGCGCTCACCGGAACGGCGCACCAGCCGGTGGGCAACAAGCGTATCGCCCGTCGCAAAGACCACCAGCGAGCCGATCGGCGTCCGTGGAGCAAGCGGCGCCACCTCGATCTCGCACTCGACCGGCAGCGTAGGCAACATGCTGGTCCCGCGCAGCGCCAGACGCGATCGCCCCTCGCGCGCCAGCGCCTCGCGCAGCAGCGGCGTCCAAGCCGCAGCCGTGAGAGGCGGCCGCGCCGAGGAAGCCATCAGCCGACTCCCATCCGCTCCCGGAAATAGGCAACCGTCTGCGACAGGCCCGCCGAAAGTGTCGTCGCCGGCGACCAGCCCAACTCGCGCTGCGCCAGACTGACGTCAAGATAGGTCGTGCGCACCTCGCCTGGCTTCGCGGCGCCATGCGCTTCAGCGTGGGTGTAACGGGTGGCCTCTGCCAACTCCCCGAAGATGGTGTTGATGTCAGTAGGCACACCGGTGCCGATATTATAGATGCCGCGCCCGCGTTCCAGCGCCGCCAGATTCGCGCGCGCCACATCGCCGACGTAGACGAAATCGCGCACCTGCTTCCCATCGCCGTTGATCACTGTGGGCTGGCCGCGCAACATCCGGCCTGTGAAGATGGCGACGACACCCGCCTCGCCCTCCGGGTCCTGCCGCGGCCCGTAGACGTTGCCGTACCGCAGCAGGCAATAATCCAGACCGTAGTTGTGATGATACGTGGCGATGTAATACTCGCATGCCAGCTTGCTCGCCCCATACGGATCGAGCGGGCCCACGGGGCACTGCTCCGTGGCAGGCAGCTCGGCGGGATCACCGTAGACGGCGCCGCCGGTCGATGCAAACAGGAATTTGCGCACCGTGCCGACTGCCCGCGCAGCTTCGAGCAGATTGAGTGTGCCCACGATGTTGGTGGCGGCATAACCGGTCGGATCGACCAGGCTGCCGCGCACATCGGCGAGCGCCGCCTGGTGAACGATCACCTGGGGTCGCTCGCCGCTAAATACGCGGGACAGCGCCTCCGCATCCCGGATATCCACCTGATGGAACCGGGCCGCTGGGTTGAGATTCGCGCGCTTGCCCTTCAGCAGGTTATCGACCACCGAAACGGTGTGACCCTGCGCCACCAGGGCGTCAACAATGTGGGAGCCGATGAAGCCGGCGCCTCCCGTAACCAGAACTCTCTCGGGGCTCAAAGTATCTCTCCTCCGGTTATTCACCGATTATCTTGACCAGCACCCGCTTGGCACGGCCGCCGTCGAACTCGCCGTAGAAGATCTGCTCCCACGGGCCGAAATCGAGCCGGCCGTCCGTCACTGCCGCCACAACCTCGCGGCCCATCACCTGGCGCTTCAGATGCGCATCGCCGTTGTCCTCGCCGGTGCGATTATGTCGATAGCGGCTGATCGGTTCATGCGGGGCCAACTGCTCGAGCCAGTCGTCATAGTCCCGGCACAGACCCACTTCGTCGTCATTGATGAAGACCGAGGCGGTGATGTGCATCGCGTTGACCAGACAGAGGCCTTCCCGAATCTCACTCTCGCGCAGGCAGGACTCTACCTGGGACGTGATATTGATGAAGGCCCGACGGCCAGGGATGTTGAACCACAATTCCTTGCGGTAGCTTTTCACGACATCCTCCGCGTTTTTCTACCCACAGCATACGCGATAAGCCGCATACGGTCAAACTGAGGTGTTCGGAACGCAGCATTCCGCCCGCACCGAGGCGCATGATCGGCCGGTGGTGGTCGCTCTCGAGGGCCTCCGCTCGCGCCCAAACCCTCTCCCGTGCGCGCCAATCACAGCTTGACAACCGAATCGACACCTGATATGATGTTAGCGTTCTCACATTGCGGAGTCTCCTGCTCTGCGGCGTATCCTGACTCGAAGGCGACAGGCGCACAAAACCAGATGATTACCCTCAAAGAAGTGGCCCAAGAGGCCGGCGTCTCAACACAAACCGCCTCCAGAGCTGTCAGCGGCAAGGGCTACGTTGCCGCTGAGACTCGCGCACGTGTGAACGCTGCCATCCGCCGCCTGGGCTACGCCCCCAACCGTGTCGCCAGCAGCATGGCGACGGGACGCACCATGTCGATCGGCATGGTCGTGCCAGACATCTCCTACTCCTTCTTTCCCGAAATCGTCCTGGGCGCAGAGACCGAAGCGCGCCAGGCGGGCTACAACCTCATCCTGTGCAATACTGCCGAAAGCGACGAGCAGGAGCGGCGAGTGATCGAGTTCCTGCATGAGGCGCGCGTCGACGGCATCATCATGGGCGGCGCACGTCTGCCGGACAGCGAGCTGCTTATGGCGCTCACCGTGCACCGCCATTTCGTCTCGATCAACCATCCGGTGCCTTCGGAGCTCGGCGGCAGCATCCGATCAGATCATGTGCGGGGCATCGCCCAGGCGGTTGACCACCTCTTGCAGAGCGGACGCCGCACCCTGGCCTACATGTCGGGCCCGGAACACATTTACGCGGCGCAAGAGCGTCTGCGCGGCTTCATGCAGGCCATCAGGAACGCCGGTCTGCCGCTCGACCCGATGCTGATCGTGCCGTATGCGGCCAACCTGGCGGAAGGCCATCGTTCGCTGCGGGAATGGCTCGGCACAGGCGAGGTGGGCTCGGATGGCTGGCACGAGGAGCGCGCGACCCTTGGCCAACGCGGCGCGCTGCGCCTG
>JALOOE010000076.1 GCA_025454565.1 Anaerolineae bacterium | reverse complement strand
CGCCGCCGTGCAGCGAGAGATGATCCCCGCGCGTGTAGCCGGCACTGGCGGCGGATAGCGCCAGTTCCTCACCATGCAGCGTCCAGATGGCGCTGGCGCCGGCGTTCAACAGATCGCAGGCCAGCCCAACCAGCCGGTCCAACACTTCCGGATATGATTGGACGAGCAGCCGGGCGGCCACATCGAGCAGCGCATCCATCAACCGGGCGTCTTGGATGGCGATCACCGCCTGCGTGGCAAACGCCTGCAACAGATGGCTGTCCTGCTCGCTGAACGCGGCGATCTGCGGACTCTCCAGATTCAGCACGCCCTCCAGACGCCCGCCGGCGCCGATCAACGGCACGGCAAGCTCAGAGCGCATCTCCAGCGAGTAATCGAGCGGGTAGTAGATCCGAGCCCACGGTTCGGTCCGCACATCGACGATGTTGAGCGGCTGCCGGAATTTGGCGATCCAGCCCATGATGCTGGTGGCGTTGAGGGGGAGCGCTTCCACCGCCGGGCGCCCCAGCCGCTCCCCGGCGATCGCGCGCGTGACCAGATTCTGGCTTTCACGATCCACCAGCCGAAAGATACCGTACTTGGCGCCCGTGACCTCCAATGCCATCTGCAAAATCGCTTCCAACGTTTCTTCGGGGCGGCGCCGTGAAGAGATGAGCAGGCCGGCCCGCCGCAGCCGTGTGAGCTCGTCTTCGCGCCGGGCCAGCTCGCGTTGCACATCGCTGAGTTGCCCGGCGTGATACATGGCGATCGCCGCCTGGTTGACGAACACGCTCAGCAACAGCAGTTCGAGTTGGGTGAAGTGACGATCTTCGCGGAGATAGACATAAAGCACGCCAGCCGGACTGCCGGCAACCACGAGCGGCAGGCAAGCGAGCACTTTTGCGCCCGCGGCCAGCTTGGCCGGGTGGATGTCGAGGCTTGGTTCCTCATACGACAGCACGGACCCGAGGCGACCGACTGCGCGCATACCCAGACCGGTGGCGCGTGGCTCGTCATCCTCGATACATGCGCGCTCCTCGGGGGTGGCGCCCAGCCACTCGCCGGCCGAGACGCGCGAGACGGGGTCGAATGCGCCGTTGCGTGCATCGAACGTGTAGAGCACCGCTGATGCGCCCGGCACGACCTTGATCGCGCTCTCCACGATCAGCCGCAACGTCGCCTCCACGCCGGATGCATCGCCGCCGGTGAGCGCGTTGATACCCGCACCGATGTCGTTCAAGCGCGCCAACGCGTCGAGCAACAGATACTCGCCTTGAGGGATCGGCGTGTTGATGGCGGTGTTCGCCAAAGCATCCCCATTCGAGCGCGATTCGCGGAGCAGTCCTTCAAGATTATAGTCCAAGCCGCCTTCTCCGACAATAAGCGAATCTGACATCTGACTTTACGTGATGTGACCGTGCGAGTCCAGTACCCAAACGGGTACGATTTCGGTTTGGCGGCCCGATGCGATACAATAGCGCCCGATCTCACAGCGAAAGGCCACGCTCGTCATGTCGAAACCTGTCCAACGTGTCGTCTTTGAACCTGCCGCCTCACAGGGATTACAGCGCGGTATCAATCAGATGGTCGATGCGGTGAAGCCGACTCTCGGCCCACATCCACGGCATACGGCGCTGGAGAAGTTCGCGCGCGATCGCTCGCCGGAGCTACTGGATGATGCCGGGACCATCGCTCGCCGCGTGATCCAGTTGGCCGACCGCGACGCCGACATGGGCGCCATGCTGGTGCGCCACGCGCTCTGGCGGATGCGGGAGCGGATCGGCGATGGGGCCGCGACGACAGCCGTGCTTCTCGCCAGCGTCTACAATCAGGGCCTGACCTATCTTGCCGGCGGCGGCAATGCGATGCAGTTGCGCAAACATCTCGAAGCGGGGATCGGCGTCATCCTGGCCGAGTTGGACGCGCAGCGGAGCGAGGTGACGGGACAGGCGCAGCTCACCCGATTGGCGCAGGCAGTCTGCACCGATGTCGAACTGGCGCCTGTGCTGGGCGAGATCTTCCACATCATCGGTGAGAGCGGCGGCTTGGAGATCCGCACCGGCCAGGGACGGCAAATCAACCACGAGTATGTCGAGGGCAGCTATTGGGAGGGCGGCGTCTTCTCGTCCGACATGATCTTCGACCGGCAACGGCTCCGCACCGATCTGGAGATGCCAGCCATCCTGGCGACCGATTGCGCCATCGAACAGCCGCGCGAGCTCGTCCCGCTCCTCGATGCGGCGATCGGCGCTGGCGTCTCGTCGCTACTCTTGATCGCCCAATCGGTGACGGCCGAGGCGTTATCGCTCCTGTTGTCCGCCCCGAATCGCCGCCGCATCTCGGTGATCGCCGTGCAGACGCCGCCGATCACCGACAAGAATGCGCTGGAAGATATCGCAGTCCTGACCGGCGGCCGTGCCGTCCGCCGCGAGACCGGTCAATCGCTGGCCGCGGTGACGCCGGCCGACCTGGGGCGCGCCCGGCACGTGTGGGCTGACAAGACCTATTTCAGCCTCACTGGCGGCGCAGGCGCCCCGCGTGCCGTGCGCAGGCATCTCGATGATCTGTACGCGGCACAGGCTCGGGCGAAGACGCTTGATGAGCGTCAGGAGTTTCAGAGGCGGCTGGGGAAGCTGTTCGGCGGGGCGGCCAACCTGTATCTGGGTGCGGCGACCGAAAGCGAGATGGAGACACGCAAGGCATTGGCGGAGCGCGCGACGGAGGCGCTGCGAGGCGCCATGCGCGATGGCGTGGTGCCCGGCGGCGGAGCGGCTCTGCTGGCCTGCCGGACTTCATTGCAGCAGCGCCTGACGCGCAGCGGCGACGTCGATGAACGTGCCGCCTATCGCATCCTGATGCGAGCGCTGGAGGAGCCGACGCGTGTCATCGCGGCGAACGCGGGCTGCGATCCCGATGCGGTGCTGGCGCGTGTGCTGGCTGCGCCGCCGGGCTATGCCTTTGATGTGGCGGCGGGCGATGTCGTGGAGATGGCCGCCTCCGGTCTGCTGGATGCGGCCGCAACCCTCAAGGCGGCGGTGCATGTCGGAGTCGGCGGCGCGGCCATCGCATTGACCACAGGCGCGCTGGTCCACCACAAAACGCTGCAACAGGAATATTCACCGTGAGAGGCATCTAATGACGACGCCTACGCCTCGCCCCGATTCAGATGCGACGACATTGTGTCTGGCGTGCGGCTTCTGCTGCGATGGCACGCTTCATACGCATACGGTCATTCTTGCCGGCGAGGTGGACGCAGTGAAAAATCTCGGCCTGACGGTGGGTGCGGTGCAGGATCGGCCCGCTTTTCAGCAGCCGTGTATGATGTTCCGGGTTGGAAGCTGCTCGATCTACGAACGACGGCCGCATGTGTGCCGCCGATATGAGTGCGCGCTGCTGAAACGTACTCTGAGCGGGGAGATCGCGCTCGAACAGGCGCTGCGAGTGGTCGGCATCGCTCAGAAGCAACTCGGCGTGTTTCGCAGCCGGGCTCCAGACGCTGTATCGTTCATGCGCTATCTGAAGGCGCTTGAGGCCGCCGCCGACGCGGCAACCGCCAACATGGTGAGCGCTGACGCGTCGCAGGAGGCTGGGCCGGCTGCGCCTGTCGTCTTGGACACAGAGGCCTCGAATCATGTGGTTGCGCTGGTGCTCTATCTGACCCGGCATTTCGGCGAAAGCGGTGGCGATCAATGATCCACTATCGGTTGTGCGTTGGCGGCCGCGCCTGGATCCGCGATGACCGTTGCTCTCGCTGGGCCGCGCGTGCAACATGCTTTCACCCCGGACGCCGCTTTTTCGCGTTTGACATTTCGGCGCGCCTGTGATAGAAGATAGCCACCGTATTACTTGGGGCTCGCGCCCTTTTCTTTGCCCGTTCTCCGAAATCGATTTTGGCCTGGTTGACCGGACATGGTTGTCGGCATCAAAGACATCGCTAGCTATGTTGGGATCTCCACCTCCACGGTATCGCGTGCCCTCAACGGTTACGACGATGTGGCAGTGGAAACAGTCAAGCGCGTCCAGCGAGCCGCTCACGAGCTTGGCTACTATCCCAGCGCCTCTGCCCGCAACCTTCGTCGCCAACGCACTGACAAGATCGGCCTGGCTCTGCTGTTCGATTCCGCATTTGCGACTTTCAATGAGTTCTTTGCCGAACTGATTCGCCTGGTGGCTGCTGCTGCATACAGACATGATTATAACCTGGTGCTCTACACGCATGCTGCTGAGGAGCTGGGTGAGTTGACGCGCATCGCGCAGACGCGTGAGGTGGATGGCCTGCTGGTCCTTGGCGATGTTCCGGGTCTCGACGATACGCTGCGGGGATTTCAGGGGGCCGGCATGCCGCTGGTGGTGTTGGGCCGCCTGGTTGAGGATCCGACGGTGAGCTGCATCAGTATGGATGTTCAACAAGCTGCTCGATTGGCGATTGGGCATCTGGTCGACTTGGGCCATCGGCGCATCGGTTATATCTCGTTCGCCAGCACATCGCGCTACAGTCAGGAGCGGACCACGTGCTATCGTGACGCCCTGGCTGCATTTGATCTTCCGCATGATCGCCGCCTGGAGGCCTACGCCTCTCTGCAACCTGAAAGCGGCGCTCGGGCCATGGAAACGTTCCTGACCCTGGTTGACCCGCCGACGGCCGTCTATGTGTACAATGATCGCCTGGCGATTGAGGTGCTGCAATACCTGTCTCAGCGCGGTGTGCGCGTGCCCCAAGATGTCGCCGTGATCGGCTTCGACGATATCCGTTCGGCGAAGATGACGGCGCCGCCGTTGAGCACCGTCCGCTATCCGCTCGACGAGATCGCTGATCGCGCCGTGTGTGCGCTGCGAGCGCACCGAGCAGAGCCGGACGCGCCGCCCATGCGCCAGGTCATGCCGGTCGAATTGGTGGTCCGGGAGTCGTCCGCTGGCTGCGGTGCACAACACTATTCGTCGTCATTTGCCATCGAGCCGGTCGTTACAGCCGTCTGAGCCGCGATTCGCTCCGGGGCGCGCCGTTACGGTCGGTGACGAGGAGCTGGACTCGAGATTTTACCCGGTTTCTGCCGCTGCAACCCAACCGGCTGAAGCCTCGAAACCCAAGAGGCGTCCTGCTTCAGGATAGCTGGCGATGGAGAGTTATCCGTGTCTGTACTGATTGAGGCTACCGGATCGTTGCGGCAGTACATCCCCGAGAACACGCGGCTGGAGGCTGCCCCTACCGTCGGTCAGGCTATTGCGCAGTTACAATTGCCGCCCGATGTCGCGCTGATGATGCTCGTCAACCGGAAAGCTGCGGATTGGACGACGGAACTGCACGATGGCGATGTCTTGCGTCTGATGCCGACAATCGGCGGCGGCGCAAGGCACGCCGGACGGGCCGCAAATCTGTAGGGGGCAGTGCCTTGCGCCTGCCCTGGGTGCCTGACGCCGACAATCGGCGGCGGAGCGAGTCACGGCCGACGGGCCGCAAATCTGTAGGGAGCAGTGCCTTGTGCCTGTCCTGGGTGCCTGACGCCGACAATCGGCGGCGGAGCGAGTCACGGCCGACGGGCCGCAAATCTGTAGGAGCAGTGCCTTGCGCCTGCCCTGGGCGACTGCCCATTTCTACATTCTAACAGTGAGGCTAAAATGAGCGTTGGAGCAACTTGGGGCAAGATTCTGCACGTGGATCTGACCACATCGAAAATCTGGACGGAGAATCCGCCCGACGAGATCTACCTGAAGCTGGTGGGCGGCCGCGCGCTCGAAGCGTATCTGCTGCTGCGCGATCTGCCCGTGGGCGCCGATCCGCTGGGGCCCGAGAATCTGCTGATCTTCGCGCCCGGCGTCTTCCAGGGCACCAACCTCCCCGGCGCGGGGCGTCACAGCGTGGGCGGCAAGAGCCCGCTCACGGGCGCCATCGGCAGCGCGGAAGCGGGCGGTTGGTGGGGGCACGAGTTCAAGCGTTCCGGTTGGGATGCGCTGGTAGTCCACGGTCAAGCCAAGTCGCCGGTCTATTTGTGGATCCACAATGACAAGGTCGAGATTCGACCTGCCGATCATCTATGGGGTCACGATGTGGCCGAAGTTGAGGACGCCATCCGCAGCGAGTTGAAGGATGAGAAACTGCGCGTGTCACAATGCGGCATCGCGGGCGAGAACCTGGTGCTGGTGGCGAACGTCATCAACGATTATAGCCGGGCCGCAGGGCGCAATGGCCTGGGCGCCGTGATGGGGAGCAAGAAGCTCAAAGCGGTGGCCGTGCGCGGCACCAAGAACGTTCTGCCGACCGATCGCAAGTCTGCCACCGCGCTGGCCAAGTGGCTGGGCGACAATTACAAGACGTTGGCGGCCTGGGCGCATGACAAGGGCACGCCGGGCGGCCTGGTGGGCTTGAACGAGAATAGCGCGCTTCCCACCCGTAACTTCCAGGATCCCGACTTCCCCGATGCCATGAGCATCGGCTGGGAGACGCTGCACACCAGCGTGCTCATCGGCCGAGACACCTGCCAGGCCTGCCCCATCGAGTGCAAGCAGGTGGTCAGCTACGACGGCCAGGATTACCCCGATTCACCGGCGTTCAAGACCCAGGTCAAGGGGGAGGTGACGCTCAATAAGGTGTACGGCGGGCCGGAGTACGAGACCTTGGGCGCGTTCGGCAGTTCGTGCGGCGTCAACGACATCGTCGCCGTTTCAAAAGCGAACGAGTGGACGGCGCAGTGGGGCCTCGACCCGATCAGCACCGGCATGACGATCGCGTTCGTCATGGAGTGCGTGGATCGTGGCCTGCTGACCGCCGAGATGACCGGCGGCTATCTGCCGAAGTGGGGCAGCTCCAAGGATATGCTCGAAGGCGTGGACATGCTCGCCCATCGCCGCGGTTTCGGAGATATCATGGCGCTCGGCTCCAAGCGCATCGCGGCTTGGATCGGCAACGGCGCAGAGCAATACCTCGTCGAGGTGAAGGGCCAGGAATTGCCGATGCACGAGCCGCGCTTGAAGGCCGCGCTGGGCGTGGGCTACGCCGTCGCCCCGGTTGGCGCCGATCACATGATGAACATCCACGATACGGGCTATAGCAGTCCGGGGCGCGGTCTGGATCGGGTCAACACGGTCTACAAGGTCGGCCCGATGCCATCCACGAAACTCAGCGACGAGAAGATGAACCTCTTCTATCACGAGGTCAACTGGCAGCACTTCCAGGATTGCGCCATCTGTTGCATGTTCTACCCCTACGACTACAAGCAACTGGCCGGCGCGCTCAGCGCAATGACGGGCCACGAGTATGATGCGCAGGATATCCTGGACGTGGGCGAGCGAGCGCAACAGCTCTGCCGCCTGTTCAACAATCGGGAAGGGTTCACCGAGAAGGACGACCGGCTGCCCAAGCGAGTGATGCAGGCGTTCAAGTCGGGACCGCTGGAGGGTGTGGAGATCACCGAGAAGGCGCTCCATGACGCTCGCCAGACCTGGTATGGGCTGATGGGTTGGACGCCGGAAGGCGTGCCGACCAAGGAGCGGCTCGATCAGCTTGGTTTGACGGAGCTGCTGGAAACGAAGTGACGTAGAATTCACCACGAAGACACTACGGCACAAAGGACACCAAGCGGGCGTTTCGCTTCGTGCGCTTTGTGTCTTAGCGCCTTTGTGGTGAAACCTCAAATGGCGGAGTGTCATGCGGATTCTGAACCAAGGCGCGCTCACTTCTCATGGCAACATCGCTGGCCGCCGAGCGCTCGTTGAAATCATGGAAGCCGGCCTACAGGCCGCTGATCCATACAACAACACACACAGGTTGATTCGCCGCGCAGGTAACCGGCTGATTGTCGGCTGTCGTGACTTCGAGCCGGCGGGCGATCCGCACTCCGGCGACGAAGTGATCGACCTGGATCAGATCGGCCGGATCCTCGTCTTTGGCGCGGGCAAGGGCATCCAACGCATCGCCCGCGCCATCGAAGACATCCTCGGCGACCGGCTGACCGGCGGGCACGTGATCGCCAAGCACGGCGACGAGGTGATCTGCGAGCGTATCGGCGTGACGCACGGCGCCCATCCCGTG
>JALOOE010000695.1 GCA_025454565.1 Anaerolineae bacterium | reverse complement strand
ATCACGAACGCGTCGAACTCGGCATCGCTCACCAGGTCGCTGAACATGATCCCCGGCAGCCCGCCCCAGATGATGGTGTTCGGCTCCACCCACTGCCACAGATCCTCGACCGGGATGTCGCCCGACGGCTCCGGTGTGACCGGTCTGCGCCACCTCGCGCATCAGGCCGCGCAGCGTGCCGTCGATGTGGATGTACGAGTATTTGCCGGCGTCACGGATGCGTTCGATCCAGTGGGCTTCATATGGGCGCACATAGCGGAGATACAGGCGCTTGCCCACCGACTCCGAGGACAGGTTCTCCGGGATCATCAGGCATTCGGCGGGCGAGGCGAGGCTGAGCGCGGCGGCTTCGTCGTGTTTGCGCGTCATGACTGCCAGCGTCGCCTCGAACTCCTCCGGGGCGTCGGCCAAGGCATAGGTCACCGCCTCGATTCCCGCCTTGAGCGCCACCAATTCCATGAACGGGCTCTTGGGCAGGTAGCACAGCACCAGCCCGTTGTCGCCGATCAAGTCATAGCGCCGCGCGGCCAGGTCGTAGTCCGGCTCGTAGAAGGTGTGCTCGTACAGGTAGCGCAGCGGCGCAAGATCGCGCCAACTCTTGACGAAGTGCTCGGTGCGGGCGCTGGTGTACGAATCGGGGAGATACACCTCTGTCTCTTGGATATCGCCGCAGGGCGTGCGCACGCGCGTGACGTGGCGGTCGGCAGTGCGCTCATCGAGCACCTCTACGCCATCGTAGATCTCTTTGAACGGGAAGTAGCCCTGAAGATAGAAGCCGACGCCGAGGTCACGATGGAGTTGATACAGGCCGTCCCCCTTATATTTGTCCGGCATCAGGCCGGCGCGGTTGAGCCAGGCGACCCAGTAGTCCAGGTCGCCCAGCCAGGGGACGACATCGGGCCGGCGGCGGTTCAGGACGGAGAGTGCACGTTCGCGAATGGTCATCATTTTGTTGTAGTCTCTTTTCTATCTGCAACGCAGAGCATCCTGAGTGTTTTGTAAGGCTGGATTTTGTCACAGAGCAAGACGCTATCCATGCCAAACTATGGGAGAAGCGGCGGCTTGCAGATCTTCTCCAGCACCCTGCAGATCGTTTCGATGTTGTCCAGCGAGACATCGGGCTCGCACTCCGCGTGCAACATCAGGCCGCCCTCCGGCAGGTAGAGCGCCTCGAACACCTCGCCGATGTGATCTTCGATCTCGGAGGGGGTAGCGAACGGGAAGAGCTGGCGGTCGAGATCCTGATGCAGTGCTACGTGACCCTTCGCCATCTTCACCAGGCCGTCGAGGCCGTTGGCGCGAATCTGCGGGTTCAGCAACCGCACGCCCACCTCGATCAGGTCGGGGATGATCTCAACTGAGGAAGCTGCGTCATTCCGCCAGCAGCGCCTGCGCCAGGATCTTCTCCGCTACCTCCATCGTTTTCACCGCGTCGGCGAAGTTGGAGGCAGGCTGCTGTCCCGAACGCAGGCAGTCGATGAATTCCCGGTTTTTGGCCTGGAAGCCGCCGAAGATGAAGAACTCGCCGCTGCCTGCCACTGTTCGCGTGTCGAACTCGACCCCGGTCGTGTCGCCGTTCGCGTACAACCGGCCCCACCTCACCGCCGCAGACCCAGCGCAACGTGTCGATGGCGTGCACGCCGTCATCCATCATATGATCGCGCGCATCCAGATGGGGCACGATCAGGTTCTTGTAGAAGCGGCAGACGGCATGCACGATCGGCCCGCGCTTCAGGCATTCCTCGCGCAGCCGTACGACCATCGGGCAGATGCGGCGCTGGAAGCTCACCTGGGTGATGCAGCCGTGCTTCTCCGCCAGATAAGCCAGGTTGCGCGCCTGGTGGAGGGTGATGCCCATCGGCTTCTCGATGTACAGGTTCAAGCCCTGTTCCAGACACCAGACCCAGTGCGGGTACATCACGTCGGGCGGGCCGATGACATACACGGCGTCGGGCGCAACCTCCTCGATCATCGCTTTGTAGTCGGTGTAGCGCCTCTCGATGCCATACTTGTCGCCCGTCGTGTTCAGCCGGTCCAGCCGCAGATCGCAGATGCCGGCGAACTCCACATCGGGGAAGGAGGCGAGGGACGGGTAGTGCACCTGGTTGGCCATGTTGCCCGCGCCGATCATGGCGACGCGCACTGTGGGGCCGGTGGCGAGCGTGGCCATAGCTCCTCCTGACTCGAACGAACCGAATCCAGACAGGATTGACAGGATGAACAGGATAGAAGCCTTTAGGTCATCCTGTCAGAATCAAGCGAATAACGCCCTGGCAAACTCGATATCCTGGGCGACCAAACGATCTACGGCCGGCTCGTCGCTGTATTCGGCGGGCAGGCAGATGACGCCGTGATAGTCGCGGCGGCGCAGCTCGGCTGCCACGCGCGGCCACGAGGCCAACCCCTGCGGGCCGGTCGTCCACCACGGCCGCCAGCGCACGTCGTCGGCTTCCGGGCCGGTCACGCGGCGCCAGTATGCGTTCTTCAGGTTGACCATGCTCAGATGCGACCAGACGATGTCGATCGCCATCTCAGGCTCCTCCCCGTTGAGCGCGTTGTGCGCGGCATCCCAGACCGCGGCGATCAGCCGCGGATCGTAGCGCTCGATCAGATGGCGCAAGCCCATCGCGTTGCAGACCATTCGGTCGCAGTGGTTCTGGACGCCGAGCCGCACGCCGTACCCGGCAAGCAGAGGCAGCAGCGCATCGTATTCCCGCTGGAGCCGCGCCACGCTCGCCAGGTAGCCGTCCTCCCCGATCGGGGCCATGACGCGGATGACCGGCACGCCGGCCTCGGCGCAGGCGGCGATGAACGGCTCGGGGATCGGCCCGCCGGGCGGGGTCACGCTGAAGACCTTCAGCCCGTGATCGGCCAGGAGCCTCGCGGCGGCCGGCAGATCGCGACCTACATTCTCCGGCAACACCTGGTAGCCGGGGCGCACGGGCAGCTCGATGCCCTCGAAGCCAAGCCGGTGGACGAAGCGCGCCAGCTCTGTCAGCGGCATCTTCCATGGCTTGGTGAAAACGGAGAACGAAACGCGGTGTTGATCCATCGTGTGCGCTCCTCGATGAGGAAGGTAGATGAACTTGCTTTCGCCTGCTGGCTATCTTATCATAGGATCAGTCATTTGATCAGAGAAGGGGACGGACATGCAGACGTTCGGCTATCATGGCAAACTGCTCCATGTCGATCTGGCGCGACGCGCCTCCTGGATCGAGGAGCCGCCCGCCAATTTCTGGCGCATCTACGGCGGCGGCGGACTGCTCGCCGCGTACTTCCTGTTGCGCGACTGCCCGCGCGGTATCGACGCCTTCGATCCCGCAAACCTGCTCATCCTCACTTCGAGCGTGGTCGCGGGCCATCCCTATGCCGGGCTGGCGCGCTTCACTGCGGCGGCCAAGAGTCCGCTGACGGGCGGCATCGGCGAGACGCGCTGCGAAGGACCGTTCGGCCACGCGCTCAAGGGGAGCGGCGTCGATGCCTTGATCTTCCACGGTGCGGCCGAGCGGCCGGCGATGATCCGCATCGAAGCCGGCCGTGCCCACTTCGACGATGCCGATGATCTGTGGGGCCAACCGGTCTCGCAATGCGTGGATGCCCTCGAAGCCCGATACGGCGCGGACATCCACACGGCGGTCATCGGCCCGGCCGGCGAGAACCGTGTCCGCTTCGCCAGCATTGTCAGCGACCGCACCTATCAGGCCGCCCGCATGGGGATGGGCGCGGTCATGGGCGCCAAGCGGCTCAAAGCCGTGGTGGTCTCCGGCGACGCGCATCCGCCGGTGGCCGATCCGGCGACGTGCGCCGCCATCACCGAGCGCTATCGCGAGCGGATGACCGAGAACTCGCTCACGCGCTGGCAGCTCGAACCGCCCGGCTTTTCAGCCTGGGTGCACCTGCACGGGCTGGATGCGGCGCTCTGT
>JALOOE010000694.1 GCA_025454565.1 Anaerolineae bacterium | reverse complement strand
CCTACGCCGGCCTGCCCTTCGAGCAGCGCTTCGCACGCGTGGCCCTCGACGCCGGGAAGGCGGGCATCAACTGGATTCAGTATTTCGATTTCTCCTATCCGCAGGGCGGCCTGACCGCCGACACGCCGATTCACCAGAGCGCCGCCGTCTTCAACCTGCTGGTCAACCCCAGGCTGCTCGACGTGGCCGAGAAGCTCATCGGGCCCGAGATCATGGTCAACCCGATCCACCATGTGCGGCTCAAGCCGCCGGAGGCGGAAGTGCCCGAGGCGCTGCGCGGCGGCCTGACGGCGCGCACGCCGTGGCACCAGGATCAGGGCGTGGCGCTGCCCGAAGCCGACGAAACCGACATCCTGACAGTCTGGCTGCCGATCACGGATGCCACCGTGGAGAACGGCTGCCTCTCCGTCATCCCCGGCAGCCATCGCAGCGAGTTGGTCACGCACTGCCCCGGTTACGGCGGGCTGCACATCCCGGACAGCCTGCTGGCCGGCGCGCCGCTACCCGTGCCGATGGCCGCAGGCAGTGCGCTGCTCCTGCACCGGTTGACACAGCACGCATCCTTGACGAACACGAGCACGGGCATCCGGTGGAGCTTCGATCTGCGCTATCAGCCCGCGGACAAGCCCACTGGGCGACCAGCGTTCCCGGCGTTCCTCGCCCGCAGCCAGGCGCATCCCGAGCGGGTCGTGGCTGATTGGCGTGATTGGGCCGCCATGTGGGAAGAGGCCCGGGTCGCCCTGATGCAGAATCGCGATCCCATCTTCAATCGTTGGTCGGCGTTGGCGCCGATGTGCGCGTGAGACCAATACGAGCCTGATTTGACAGGTAGCCCGCTCAGGATAGCAGACGCGTCTCCAACGCCAAGTGCGGCTATCCTGAGCGGATTATTTGACGCGCCCTCTCGTTTTCCTTATACTACTCGATAGTCCCCGGCTTCACTAAGTAGCTCGTGCCGATTCTTTCCCCGGCGGCGGATCGCGCCGTCTGACTGGAGGGCACTCATGTTCAGAAGGCTCCTGGTCACCCCCTACATCTGCCTGTTCCTCTTGTGTCTGCTTGCCGCTTGGCCTGCGCCGTATAAGGGCACGCTCGCTGCGCCGGCAACGCCAACGATGCGCTATGTGGCGCCCGCAGGGCTCTGCGGCGCGGTCGCCCCCTGTTATGCGCAACCGCAGGATGCGATTGACGCGGCCAGCGCCGGCGACGAGATCCGTATCGCGGCGGGACTGTATGCCGGCGTGAACAGCCGCGGCGGGACGATGCAGGCCGCGTATGTGGACAAAAGCATCACCCTCCGAGGGGGATATCGACTGACGGACTGGACGCTCGATCCGACCAGCAACCCCTCCACCCTGGATGCCCAGCAGGCGGGGCGCGTGCTCACCATCAGCGGCGATATTGCGCCGGTCATCGAAGGTTTGCGGCTGACCCGGGGCGCGGCTGCGAACGGCGGCGGCGTGTATATCCAGACCGCAGCGGCCACGCTGCGCAACAACGAGGTGTACAGCAACACGGCCGAAAGCCGCGGGGCAGGCATCTACCTGGAGAACAGCCGGGCGACGTTGGACGCAAATCGCGTGTATTCGAATACTACGAGCAGCAGCGGCCGCGGCGGCGGCGTGGCGACCGTGAATAGCCCGGCGATCCTGTCCGGCAATGTGATTACTGCCAACCACGCGCACGCCGGCGGCGGCGTGGAGCTCGCCAATTACAACGCGGGCAGCGGCGCGCTGCTCCAGAGCAACATCATCCGCGACAATACGGCCTTCGATCGCGTTGTCGGATATACCACGTTCGACGGCGCAGGCGGCGGCGTTTACATCGGCGGTCGTGCGGCCGATACTTTACGCAGCAACACGATCAGCGCAAACACGGCCAAACGGGGAGCCGGGTTGAACATCGACAATGCTCCTGCCGTGATCGCCGACAACCGCATCGAGCAGAACCAGGCTGGCCTGCACGGCGGCGGGCTCTATGTGCACTCGGCGGCGGTCTGCACCTGTCGGCTGCCGCGACCGTGCGTGACAACCTGCTGCAAGGAAACGTGGCCGAATACGGCGGCGGGCTGTACGGTTGGTACGGGCAGAGCGCCACCATGCTTGACGGCAATCGCTTTCTCTCCAATACGGCTACGGCGCAGGGCGGCGGCGCCTACCTGTATCGCGATAGCGGCGCTGTCTATCAGAACAATGTGTTCGTTGCCAACCAGGCAGCGCAGGGCGGCGCCCTCTATCTGTCGGGCGCTACGTTGCACTTCATCCACAACACGATCGCCAGCAACAGCAGCACGGACGGCCGCGGGATCGTCATTGACAGGTACCCCGGACTGCTGAACCCGGCGGCGCCCGAGCAGATTGCGTCCAGCGCAGCATTCACCAACACGATCTTCGCCGGCCACACGGTGGCGATCTTCGCCACCGCGGGCAACACGCTGAGCGTTGACGGTGTCCTGTGGCACAATATAGGGACGTCGATCGATGCGCCGGGCGCCACCACCACGCGGCAGCATGAGTTCACCGGCGATCCGCGCTTCGCGGCTGACGGTTATCATCTGCGGCCCGGCGCGTCTGCGGCCCTCGATCGGGGCAGTCCGAGCGACAACCACCGAGATGTGGACGGCCAGCTTCGTCCGATGGGAGGCGGACGGGATTTGGGCGCGGATGAGCAGATGCCCAGCGTTCCGGTAGGGCCGGCGATCGGAGGTATCGTCAACATCAAGGATCTCATGGGGCCGGGAGGGATCACCGTGACAGTGCCGCCTGGCGCTTTCACGTTTCCGGTCGATCTACAGGTTGCACCCTTCCCTCCGCCGCCCATTCAAATCACGGATCTGATCACCAATGGCCTGAGTATTATTGGCCCGCCATTTCGCATCGATCCTCTGGTGAACGGCCTGCCGCTGCCCACGCTCACGGTAAGCCTCCCGCTCACCGTGACGCTCGATTACGGCGGCATGGCGCCGGGTGGCCTGATTGGTGGTCTCGGGCTGCTCGAAGTGTTGAAGAATCCCGGAATCGGAGGCTTGGGCGATATGTATCGACTCCTCGGTCCTGGCTGCGGACCGCCGAGCAGTCCGGGAGGCCCGGTGTTCTCAGTCCCTCTGTGCCAGATTGGAGGGGCTCCGCCATTCGTCCAGTCCGCATCTCCGGAGGTTCGCACACTCTCCCCGGCGATTGATCCCGGCTACGAGTCCGTGTATTTCCTGTTCGTAGGCGAGATAAAGGGGTATTCGGCATATCTACCGCTGGTGCTGCGGTAGGTGGCGCGGCGGTTTCCGATGATGACGAAGGCCGGCTGTGCTTCTGGCGCAACCGGCCTTGCTGTGTTATCATGTGGTCCTCAGCCCAGGCCCCAGATTTGGTCGTGCTCCGAAAGCCGTCACCCTGCACGGTTCGCTGCGTTAGAACATGCAGCACGTGCGTGCTTAGGGCTTGTCACAGTATAACTTCCTGCTCTGGCCGGTCTCCGACCGCGCCAGAACGGGAACTTGTTTCTTGACACGCCCTTACTGCTCGGCTGCGGTGATGGCCCTTCCCCAAGCAGCCATTCCACATAATGGAGGAGATCCGATGCAACGATGGAGAAACCGGCCGTGGGCCGCGCTATCAACGGGGGTTCTGCTCTGTTTGCTGAGCGTATTTGCTGCACAGGCGCAGCCGGGACTACCGCCAGCCGCAGATGCCGCGCCCGATGCGCCGCCGGTCTTGATCAACGCAGGTTTCGAGTGCGATCCACCAGACTACGGCTATCAGCCGCAGCCGGGGATCAACGGCCAGACGCCGAAGGGGTGGACGGCCGTGCTTTTGAACGGCAATCCGCGGCTGAACAGCACAACCATGGAGTGGCGGGACGATCACCAGTGCATCCGGAGCTACTACGAGAAGATCGAAAGATATGACAGCATGGCTTTCGTCTCGGAGGATATCGAGACGCCGCCTGAACCCGGCAAGCCTTTCGACGCGGTGGTCTACCAGCAGACCACTGTGACGCCGGGCGCCAGTTACAGCCTGAGCGGGTGGATGCTGAGCCTGTGCGGCGGCAGTGCGCAGCCCAGCAGTTGCCCGGCGGGCTATTACATGGCGAAGATGCTGGGCATCGACCCGACCGGCGGCACGAATCCCACCGCGTCCAGCGTAATCTGGGTCGAGGATCGCCGCAACTTTGATGAAAGCCGCTGGGCCAATCTGCGGCTCGGCGCGACGGCGCAGAGCGCCACGATGACCGTCTTCGCGCGCATCAACAGCCCGTTCCTCTGGCACGGCGCCCACGCGTTCGTCGATGCGTTGAGCTTGATGCGCAGCCCGACCGCG
>JALOOE010000075.1 GCA_025454565.1 Anaerolineae bacterium | reverse complement strand
GGCGATGGAGTTCGTCCAGTACGCCACCGAGCTGCGCCGTGAGCCGTTCAGCATCCAGGATCTCTGGATGAGCACCAAGTGCGGCGAGTCGGACACCACATCGGGCCTGGCCGCCAACCCGACCGTCGGCCGCGTCTTCGAGCGGCTGGCGGAAGCCGGCGCCACGCTGATCTTCGGCGAGACCACCGAAGTCACCGGCGGCGAAGATGTGATCGCGGCGCAGTGCGTTAACCAGCCGGTCGCCGACGGGTTCATGAAGTTTTTCAACGACTACCAGGCGCTGGTCAAGAGCAAAGGGGTGGATCTGCTCGGCTCGCAGCCGACCGAGGGCAATATCCGCGGCGGCCTGACCACCATCGAAGAGAAGGCGATGGGCAACATCCAGAAGATGGGCCGCTGCCGTGTCGTGGGTGTGCTGGATAAGGCTGAGGCGCCGGAGGGGCCGGGCCTGCACTTCATGGATTCGTCCTCCGCGGCGGCCGAGATGGTGACGCTGTGCGCGGCGTCCGGATCGGTGGTGCACTACTTCCCCACCGGCCAGGGCAACGTCATCGGCAACCCGATCATCCCGGTGATCAAGCTGTGCGGCAACCCGTTGACCGTCTCGACCATGACCGAGCACATCGACGTGGATCTGACCGGGCTGCTGCGCGTCGAGATCAACCTCGACCAGGCGGCCGACAAGGCCATGGATCTATTGGAGCACACGATCAACGGCCGCTTCACCGCCGCCGAGGCGCTGCGCCACGACGAGTTTGTGCTGACGAAGCTGTACGAGAGCGCGTGAAACCAACGCAGAAGGCAGAATGCAGATTGCGCTGTCTCCGCGTTCTGCACTCTGCCTTCTGCCTTCACTGACTCGGAGTCCCCCTTGAACGCCATCATCACCGAATGGGGTCGCATCCGCCGAGAGATCCGGCCGGCGATCCCCGGTCTTTATCTCGTCATTGCAGTGGCCATCGTCGCCCGCTTCACGCACGGCCTGATCCCCTGGCCGCCGATCAGCCGGGCAATCAGCGAAGTGTTCATCGCCGTGGTGCTGGGTCTGCACGTCCGAGCTTTCATCGGTTTCGGCAAGCGCTTCGAGCCAGGGATCAAGTTCGCGCTGCAGCGCATCCTGCGCCTGGGCATCATCCTGCTCGGTCTGCGCTTGAGCCTGCAGGACGTGGTGGGCACAGGCGTCTCCGCCATCCTGCTGATCCTCTTCTGCATGATCCTGGCCTTAACCTTAGCCTACTTCCTGGGCGGCGCGATGCACATTCCGCGCCGGCTCGCCGTCCTGATCGGCGTCGGCACCGCGATCTGCGGCAACTCGGCGATCATCGCCACCGCGCCGGTGATCGAGGCCAAGGACGAGGATGTCAGCATCGCGGTCGCCACGATCACCTTCTTCGGCACCCTGGCCGTGATCCTCTATCCGATCATCGGTTATCTGCTGGGTCTGTCTGACCAAATGTTCGGCATGTGGGCCGGCACCGCGATCCTCGATACGTCGCAGGTCGTAGCGGCCGGCGCAGCGTTCAGCGCGCGCGCGTTGGATGTCGCCACGGTCGTCAAGCTGGTGCGCAACACGCTGATCGCGCCCGTGATCCTGGCGATCGGCATCTTCTACGCCCGAGCGGGTGCCCGCTCTGGCGCCAACTCGCAGAATCGGGCCAGCGACGGCCAGGCGGCACGCGCGAACCTGGGCAAATCGCTGCCGTGGTTCGTCGTCGGTTTCATGATCATGGTGCTGGTGCGCACCGTCGGTGTGGCGCTCGGCATCTTCCCGCAGGATGTAGCCCATCCGGGCAATCTCACCGGTGCGGCGGCATTTCTGACCGCGATGGACAACATTTCTAAGTTCGCGATCCTGATGGCGCTGTCCGCCATCGGCCTGGGCACCGACATGGGCGCAGTGCGCCGGACAGGCATCAAGCCAGTGCTGCTCGGCTTCATCGTTGCCGGTTGCATGGCCGTCATCAGCCTGACGCTGATCTTGTTTGTGATTCCGGGGAGATAAGATGCCCGACTTTCGCCTGCCATACGGCAAGACCCATCTCGAATTCAGCCTGCCGGATGCGTGGGCGCCGGAGTTGATCGCGCCCCGCGATGTGCCCGGCGCGGCCGACCCGCTGGCCGAGGTGATGCATGCGCTGGAAGCTTCACCCGTCATCGGCCGTCCGTCATCGGTCGTCCGTCTTCCGTCTTCTGTCGCCATCGCCGTCAACGACAAGACCCGGCCTGTGCCGCACCACCTGCTCCTGCCGCCGCTGCTCCGCAAGCTCGAAGCGGCCGGCATCGCGCCGGAGCGGATCACGCTGATCATCGCCACCGGCACCCATGCACCCATGCCGCCAGAGGAATTCGGGCTGGTGATCCCGGCCGAGATCCTGCAGCGGTACGCGGTCATCTCCCACGACTGTGACGCGGCGGATCTGGTGCCCCTGGGAAAGACGCAGCGCGGCGTCGAGGTGCGGGCCAATCGCCGCTACATGGCGGCCGATCTGCGGATCGTGGTCGGCAATATCGAGCCGCACCAGTTCATGGGCTGGTCGGGCGGGGTGAAAAGCGCGGCGGTCGGGCTGACAGCGCGCGAGACGATCAACGCCAACCACGCGCTGATGACCGAACCCGGCGCCGAGCTGGGCCACTATGACGACAATCCTGCTCGGCAGGAGGTCGAAGAGATCGGCCGGTTGATGGACATCGGTTATGCCCTCAATGCCATCCTGAACGAACACAAGCAGATCGTCCACGCGTTGGCGGGCGATCCGGTGGCGGTCATGCGCGACGGCATCCCGCTGGCCAGGGGCATCTGCCAGATGGAGGTTGCCGCGCCGTTCGATCTGCTGATCATCTCGCCCGGCGGCCATCCAAAGGACATCAACCTCTACCAGGCGCAGAAGGCGCTCGGCCATGCAACGCTAGTGATGCAGCCCGGCGGCAGCGTCATCCTCGCGGCTGCCTGCCCCGACGGCACAGGCAGCCCCGGCTACGACCGGTTTATGGCCGACCCGGCGATGGTCTCCTACGAGGCGGTGCTGGCACGCTACAAGCGGGAAGGCTACCGGCTCGGCCCGCACAAGGCGTGGCAGATCGCGCGCGACGCGAGCCGTATCCGGCTGCTGACGATCACCGATATCCCGACCGAACACGCCCGGCGGCTGCTGCTGAATCCCGTCGCCGGTATTGACGAGGCGCTGGCGGCCGCGCGCGCCGGTCTTCCGCGGCAGCCGCATGTCGGGATCATGCCCATTGCCAACGCGACAATCCCGGCGCTGAGATCGTAGCGCCGGCGGGCTGATCGAACCCTGTAAGTCGCCCCACAGACGCGGCGGAATACCTGGCATATAACGGACGAAAGACCCTTGCACTTGAAAGGCAGGAGGGTGGATCGACCGATGGTAGACCGCCGCCAGTTCATCATGGGGATGCTCGCAAGCGCCGCGACCCTTGCGGGATGCCGTGCGTCGCCGCCATCCGAGCAGCCTAAGCCGGGCGCGCTGGCAACGTCGACGGCGATGGCGGCAACGGATGGGCCTGCAACCGTCGCCCCACCGCCGACTTCGCCGACCGTCCCGCCATCGCCACTCCCGCCGAGCCCGACCCTCTCGGCGACACCGATCGCATCGCCCACCCAGTCTGCGCCCAGCCCGACCCCTGCCGCGCCGCCGAACCCAACCATAACGCCGCCCTCAGTGACTCCGACCCCGTCCGAGATCGCGCAGCCGCCGAACCCCGGCCCCCAAGCGTGGATGCAAGCGGCGGCTGAGATGCGGCGCATCTCGATCGCGACCGGCGATCAGGCCTACGGCGCGATCATCGTCATGGCAGGGCGCATCGTGGGCCTGGGGGTCAGCAAAGTCGTTGTCAACCGGGATCCCACCGCGCACGCCGAAATGGAGGCGATTCGCGACGCATGCCGGCGGTTGGGCACGGCCGATCTCAGCGGCGCCACGATGTTCTCGACCTCACGAGCGTGCTGCATGTGCGAGACGGCCGCGGCCTATGCGCGTGTCAGCCGGATGGTTCATGGCGCCGGTCTCACCGATGCGGGCGCGCCACGCACCTGCGCTTCGTGAGTACGAGGGGCAGGCAGAGAGGTTTGCCCCACCTCGCCCAGATTGGCCGGCACGGGTGATCCCTCCGTGGTCGCTGGCCGCGAAATCGCCGAAGGTAGTCGGTCCCTTGAACCTTGAACCTGGGTGATCCCTCCGTGGTCGCTGGTCGCGCAGTCACCCCTGCGTTGGCGTCAACTCGGCGATTGCGGTATACTCTGCGCAGAGCAAAACACCACGCGGCCGCCGGCCGATGAGGAGGAGTGCGCCATGATCCATCACTTCCAGCCCACCCGCTACCACAATACGCTCGGCCCGCATGAACCTGTCCTGCAGATCGCGGACGGCGACAGCGTAGTTACCACGACCATCGACGCGCACGGCGTCGACCCGTATGGCAATCTGATCGGTGAGCGGCCCAATCCGCAGACCGGCCCGTTCTACATTGACGGCGCCGAGCCGGGCGACACGCTGGTCGTGCGCTTCGACCAGTTGGCGCCGAACCGTGACACTGGCTTCACCTACACGCCGGTCGCCCCGAACGTCGTCGATCCCCTTTTCGCCCGCGAACTGCCGGCCCGCCAGCGGCAGAGCTGGCACATCGACCGGGAGCGCTGGACGGCCACCTTGCTAGATCCCAGCGCCCGCCTCGGCGCGCTCACCCTGCCGCTGGCGCCCATGCTGGGCTGTTTCGGCGTTGCGCCGGCGGGCGGACAGGCCATCGGCACGATGACGGCGGGCGAACACGGTGGGAACATGGACTATCGGGCGTTTGCGGCCGGGTCGCTCGTCTACCTGCCGATCGCCGTGCCGGGCGCGCTCTTCTGCGTGGGCGACGGCCACGCGACACAGGGTGATGGTGAGATTGTCGGCACAGGGATCGAGACGTCGTTCGACGTGCAGTTCACGGTGCGGCTGCTCAAAGGCAAAAAAATCACCTGGCCGCGCGGCGAGAACGCCGACTACATCTTCGCCATCGGCAACGCCCGGCCGCTCGACCAGGCCGTACAGCACGCCACGACCGAGATGCTGCGCTGGCTGGCAGAGGACTATGGCCTGGACACGGCTGATGCGAGCACGATCCTGGGCCAATGCGTCGAGTATGACCTCGGCAACATCTACGACCCGGCATACACGATGGTGTGCAAAGTGCCCAAAAAGGCGTTGGCCTTGATCGCAGACCGGTGATCGGAGGACACGCATGGAACGCCGCATGATCCACAACGCCCACCTCGATGGCGATCCATTCTACTGGCAAGGCGGCCCGGATGGCGTGCTCCTCGTGCACGGCTACACCGCCACCACCGCCGAAGTGCGGCCGCTGGCGCGTTTTCTTTGCGAGCACGGCTACAGCGTCGTCGGTCCGCTCCTGCCAGGGCACGGCACTTCTCCGGAGGATGCCAACCGCTACACCTGGCGCGATTGGGCGCGATCGGTCGAAATGGCCTATCGTGAGATAGCCGCGCGCTGCCAGCGCGTGATCGTCGGCGGCGAATCGACCGGCGCCGTGTTGAGCCTCTTCCTCGCGAGCGAGCACCCCGAGCTCAGCGGCATCCTGTGCTACGCGCCGGCGCTGCGGCTGACCCTGCCGCCTTCGCAAGCCGCGCTGCTGCGCCTGCTCGCCCCGTTTCAGCCATACATGCCGAAAGAGAAGCTGAGCAACGACGAATCGTGGCAGGGCTATCCCGTGAATCCGCTCAAAGGCGCGGTCCAGCTTCTCAACCTACAGCGCGAAATGCGCAGTCGCCTGTCGGCCATCCGGCAGCCGACGCTGCTGATGCAAGGCCGGTTCGATACGACCGTTTCGCCGCGGGCGCCTCAGGAAATCTACGAAGGCGTCCGCTCGCCGATCAAGGAGCTGCACTGGCTCGACAACTCGGTACATACCCTGTTGCTGGGAGTCGAGCAAGAAGACGCGTTTCAGATCACGTTGCGGTTCATCAAACGGGTGCTTGGCGAAAGGGAGGCTTCATGGCGCGCCCCATCCGCTGGTACGACTACATCACCCTCAACATCTTCTTCTTGGGTCTGACGCTCCTCTCGCAGACGAACGGGCTGGTTTTCCCATTGTTAGTCCAGCAGTTCGTGGGAGAGGCCCAAAAAGCCACGTACTACGGGACCATCCGTCTGTGGACGTTGATGGTGGCGCTCCTGATGCAGGCGCTGTGGGGCATGCTCTCCGACCACAGCGCGCTCCGCTTGGGGCGGCGCCGGCCCTTCATCTTCGGCGGCACGGTGGGTGCGCTGATCTGCATCACGGCGATCGGTCTCGCAGCCGGGATGGCGGGCATGACCGGCTTCTGGGTCTTTTTTGGTATTGCCCTCGTGTTGGCGGTCGCGGCCAACGCGGCACAGGCCGCCCAGCAGGCGCTGATCCCCGACCTGGTGCCCGACAACCAACAAGGGCGCTTCTCAGGCGTCAAAGCAATCTTCGAGGTGCCTCTGCCGCTGATCCTCGTCTCGTTCACTATCGCGCGGCTGATCGCCGGCGGCAATCTGTGGACCGCCTTGCTTGCAGCCATGGCCGTCCTGGCGATCACCATGGCGATCACCATGCTCGTGCCGGAAACGCGCCCGGCGCAGAAGCCGGAGCCGCTCAACTGGCAGCCGTTCCTCCGCCTGCTGCTGATGACCGCGCTCTTCTCGGCGATCATCCTGGGCGCGGGTGCGCTGGTGCGTTGGCTGGGTGATCTGCTGAAGGCGGTGGAAGCGGTGGCTGTGCAGGTGGCGGTCATGGGATTGGCGGGCCTGCTGGCGATGGTCACCGCGGTTGCCGCAGGCGTGTGGGCCAGCGTGCGCGTGAGCGTAGGCTCGACAGCCGCGCGCGCGAACCCGTCGTTCACCTGGTGGGTCATCAACCGGCTGGCGTTCCTGGTCGGCATCATCAACCTCTCGGCCTTCGCCGTCTATTACGTGCAGGCGCGCCTCGGCCTGGAGAAGGAGAAGGCCGCCGGTCCGGCCGCGATCCTGATGCTGATCGTCGGCGTGTGCATCTTGCTGGCGGCGTTGCCCAGCGGCTGGCTGGCCGATCGCTTTGGCCGCAAACGGCTGGTTGCGGTCAGCGGGCTGGTGGCGACGATCGGCACCGCAATCGTACTGGCGTCGACGAATCTGCCGATCATCTTCGCCGGCGGCGCGATCATCGGCATCGCAACGGGCTTCTTCTATGCCGCCAACTGGGCGTTGGGCACCAGCCTGGTGCCGAAGGCCGAGGCCGCGCGCTACCTGGGCATTTCCAACCTGGCCGGTGCGGGGGCGGGCGCGGTGGGCGCATACATCGGCGGCCCCATCGCCGACTACTTCACCGCCAACGCGCCGAGCATCCAGGGGCTAGGCTACGTGCTGCTATTTGCGATCTACGGCGTGATGTTTGTCGTTTCGGTCCTCGCTTTGCGCGGTGTGCGCGAGGCGCGGCAAGGGGAGATACTCCCAACGGAGAAATGACCTCGCCGGCGTCAGCAACGATATGGCAACCGACGTCTGACGATGGACTCAAGGAAAGTTAGCTTCCGAGCCGTTCGCGCTTCGACCGATATCGCAACCTGTGGGCAGCTCGGTCGTTTGCCTTACAGAAGCGGTTGCCAAGCGTGCTACATGACAGCCTGCGATCTGTCCCGATGCGCGAACGGAGAGCGTCAAGCTGAAAGCGCAGTTGGATGCCGGCGCGCTGACCGAGGAGCAGTTCGAATCTCGGCTGCAAGCGGTCATGGTGCAGGATGACCAGGGGCGGTGGTGGACCATCGGCGGCGCGACCGGCCAATGGTACGTACATGACGGCGTCGCCTGGGTGATCGGCGAGCCGTCCGCGCTGACCATGCCCCCCCTTGGGCGACCGGGCGGCGCAGCACCGGAGGCCAAAGCAACGCCGCCACGCGTTCCGCCGGCTCAGCGTAACGAGACTGCCCCGTCCGGCAGAAAGCCCTGGTTGTGGGCCGTGCTCGGCGTGCTGGTGGTCGTCATCCTCGCCGTTCTGCTGAGCCGGCTCGTCCCGGATCCGGCAGCTATCCCTGCACCGAAACAAACCCAGGCGGCGCCGATCGTCACCGCCACTGCGAGCGCGGCTGCCCGCGCACTGTCGCCCGTCCCGCCGACCGCGACTCGACCCAACCTGGACGCCACCGCCACAAGTCAGGCGCTTGCCGCAGCCGCTACGGCTGCAGCCGGGCGGACGCAGAAGGAAACGGCGGCGGCTCAGGGTGCAGCCACTGCCGTCGTAGCGACTCAGACCCGCTCCGCTCCGGCCACGACGGCCGCCTCCCCCGCCACCGCCGCCGTGGTTGCCACGCGCCCGGTCAGCGCTACGCAGACCCCCACGGTGAAGCTAACCGCATATCCGTTGGCTGCGTGTTCCGCTGGGCCGGGACCCTCGTTCGCCAGCACCTGGACGGCAGGCGACTTGCGGGCCAGGCTGGGTTGCGCGACCAAGCCGGAGACTTCTCTGACGACCTCTTTCGAGCCGTTCGCGAACGGCTTCATGGTCTGGCGCGGCGACACCCGGCGCGTGACCGTCTTCTACAAGGACAACACCTGGCAGGAGTTCGCCGATACTTGGGCGGAAGGCCAACCCGAATATAGCTGCACGGATGCCTACGCGCCCGCGCAAACGCCGCCGACGCCGCATCGCGGGTTCGGCAAGGTATGGTGCACACAACCCGGCGTGCGCGACCGGCTGGGCGCGGCCCTCCAGGATGAGATCGGCAATGCCAGGGCGGTGCAGGACTTCGAGAACGGTGCGATGTTTTTGATCCCGGAACGGGGCGGCAAACCCATCGTGCTGCTGCGCGACGGTTCAAAGTGGCAGGAAGCGCCGTGAGCGATCCTGCCATCGTGTGATATGATCAGCTAAAGGAGCGCGTATGAACACAAACGACTTGCTAACCCAATGGTCAACCCTTTCGCTCGCTGAGATCGAAGCGCAACTCGCTTCGCCGAGCGTCGCCCAGACCGCACGCAAGCTGTACGGCATCAAACCGGTGCGACAGATGCGCGCAGTCGGCACCCAGACGCGCGCGGTGCGCGCCGCCGGTACAGCCGAATCGGTCGTGCTGCTGCCCGGCATCATGGGCTCATTGCTCAGCAGCATCCGCGGGGTCACGTCGCTTTTGTGGATCAATCCGGCCATTTTCCTGCAAGGGAAGGGCAACTACCTGGACTTGAACGCGGCCGGCACCGATGACGCCGATCCCACCGTCGAAGTGATGCCGGTAGGCATCGAGAAGCTGTTTTATCTGAAGATCAGCCTGACGCTGCGCCGGGAAGCGCAGTTGTACGAATTCCCGTTCGACTGGCGGCGCACCATCGAGGCGAGTGCGGATGTGCTGCACGACCGCCTGGAGCGGTGGGCCGGCGACGACCCCAACCGCAAGTTCACGCTGCTCGGCCACAGCATGGGCGGCATCGTCTCGCGTGCCTATCTGACACGACATCCCAGGGAGGCCGAGCGGCGGATCAAACGGGTGATCACGCTGGGCACGCCCTTCTTCGGCGCGGCGGGCGCCATAGAGAATATGATCAACGGCAACGACATGATGGCGCTGGCGCAATCGCTCAACAGCGGCAACGTTCCGCAGCGCATGCTCCTCAGCTTCCCCAGCGTCTATCAACTGCTGCCCGCCCCGCCCGATCTGTTCCCCGCCGGCCGCCCTTATCCGGCCAACTGGGACTTGTATCGGGCGGGTGAATGGCGCTGGCCGCCGATCCGGCAGGACTATCTCGATCTGACGCGCGCATCGCACGCCGCGCTGCATCGTCACGTGCCGGATGTGGAGCACACGCAGATCGCCGGGTGCAACGCATCGACCACGACCGACATGATGCGGACCTTCGACGCCAACGAAAAAGCCAGCTTCGAGGTCGTCAAACAGGACAAGGGGCCGGACGGCGGCGATGCCACGGTGCCGCTCTGGTCGGCCGTGTTGCCGGGCGCGCAAATGTATTACGTCAACGAGAAGCATCGCTATCTGCCGGGCAACGACAAGGTGATTGCCGGCGTGCTGGAGCTGCTCAACGGCGGCAAGCCGAAGCTGGCGAAGACGATCCCGCCGGCGCCGTCCGGCATCTTTCGTGCGGAGCGGGAGTTCAGGTCGACCGATGCGGAAGCGGACGATCTGCGCAAGAAACTTGAGGCGGGTACAGCAAGCGCCGCAGACTTCGAGAAGCTGTATTTCGCCCTGTAGTTGAGCTATGGGACGAGCCTATAGCTCAGTCCGGGAATAGCAGCAGTTGCCCCAGATCGCGCGCACCGCGCACCGCCTGACCGGCGAAATGGTTGTTAAAATAGACCAGCGTGAGCTCGGCAGCGGCATCGAGCTGGCGAATCTTGGGCGCCCACTCCCGCAGCTCGTCGGGCGAGTAGGTGTAGTTGTAACGCTCCCAGGCTTCCTGATGGTGGTACCATTTGGTTGCGTTGCGGCCGTGGAAGCGCACGTAGGCCACGGGCCCCGTGGCGACCGCCACCGGCGGCATGAGGCCCTTCAGGCGCGGCTCATCCACGCTACAGAAACCGAGTCGCAGCAAGCGCAGCAGGTCGAACGTCTCCTGGGTCAGCCAGCCGGCTTCACGGAATTCGACTACAGTCGGCAAGTCGCCCAGGCCGTCACGCAGCTGCTTGAGGTAGTCGCGATTCGCGGGGGTCGGGTGGAAGGAGTAGGGGAACTGCGCCAGGATGCAGGCCAGCTTACCGGCCTGGACGAGCGGTTGCATGGCGGCCGCAAACCCGGCGAAGTCGGGCTGTTCCCGGTCATGAGTCAAGCCCTGGAACGCCTTGACGGAGAAGAGGAAGCCTTCGGGCGTCCGCCGCGCCCAACCCTCCGCCGTGCGCGGCGCGGGCACGCGATAGTACGTCATGTTGATCTCAACGGTCGGGAACTCGGCCGCGTAGAACGCCAGGTGCTCGCGCTCCGGTAACGCTTCAGGATAGACCGTGCCGACCCAATCGGGATATGAGAAGCCGGACGTTCCGATTTTGATCATAGCGCCTCCCGGCATACTGCTGGCTGAGTGTGAAGCCGGAGCAGTGTGCCGTGCACATTATACCGCAGGAGAGAACAGATGCGCGTCTATTTTTTGCGTCACGGCGAAGCCGATTGGCCGAACTGGACCGGCCCCGATAGCGACCGCCCTTTGACCGATAAGGGCATCAAGGAGATGAAAGTCATCGGAGAAGCCATCGCCGGCCTCAAGATCGAGTTGGCGGCCATCCTGACCAGCCCGTACCGCCGCGCCAGCCAGACCGCCGAGGCGATCGCCCATGCGCTGAATCTCCCTGCGAAGATCGAACCGTCACTCGAGCCCGGATTCGATGCGGCGGCCCTCGGCGCGCTGATCGAACGCCAGGGCGGAGGCGATCTGATGGTGGTCGGCCATGAGCCCGATTTCTCCTTCACGATCCGGACGCTGACGGGCGGCGATGTGAAAATGGCGCGCGCCGGTTTCGCGTGTGTCGAGATCATCGATCCGCGCGCGCTCCGCGGCGAGTTGGTGTGGCTCATTCCCCCGAAGATATTCAAGGTGGCAAACCGGACATAGCTCCGCTGCGTCATTGCGGCTTGCGCGGCCTGAAGAAGCAAGCTCGATCCGCTTCTTTGCGCGAACCGCAGCCGTGGTATAATCTCTCTGTGACTCGCAAATGCGGGCCTGTACCACGCCGGCGCGTCCTGCGCCGGTCATCTCACTCTCAAAATTCCAGCGAAAGGAGAACCCACATGCGCAAGATTCCGATTCTCGCGGCTCTTGCCCTACTGGCGGTGATGGTGGTGGTCGTCGCCGCGCCCGTCTTCTCGGCGCCCGCGCCGCAAGGCACGGCTGCCACGCCCACACCGAAGATGTCGGAGGCTGAAGCTCGGCGAATCGCTGAACAGAGCGACTGCGCCAAGCAGGGCGCCATCAAAGAGACCGAGGGCTACAACCCCAACAGCGCCACCTGGTGGTTCCGCCTGGATGCCGCGAAGGGCGGCTGCAATCCGGCTTGCGTCGTCTCGGCCGTCAACAAGACCGCAGAAATCAACTGGCGTTGCACAGGGCTGATTCAGCCGAAGGCGGTGACGTCGCCACAGGTGGCCGCTTCATCCGCGATCACCCCCACGCGCATCGTCATGCCCACGACCACGCCCGCACCCGGCCGGCCAGCGGCGCAAGCGGCAATCACTGCCACGCAGACGCTTACCAACACGTATTTCGCCGTGCTGCCGGCGGCTGATGCGGCCGGGCGTACGATCACCCTGCGCCTGAAGCCGGATGGCTCTTCCGAGTTCACCACCACCTACCTCGGCAAAAGCACGTTCGTCGAGAAGGGCGCCTGGAAGGACAACGGCGACGGCACGCTGACTGTGACGCTGACCGAAAAAGACGGCCAGAAGAACAGCAAGCCGGTCGTCATGAAATTCCAGAAAGACGGAACCCGCCTGAAGCTGGTTGACTATGACAAGAACATTTGGGGCAGCGAAGGGCTGACCCTCAACCAGGCCTCCGAGATCGCGCGGAAGTTGAACGCGTCGCTGTTCACCCTCGACCTGCAAGCCGGTTTCCCGCTCGATCCGACCATCCTGAGCGTGAACGGCGGCGGCGAAACTGATGCGCGCCTCTTCGGCGCGGGATGCAGCGGCTACGTCAATCTGAGCCCGGCCGTTACCGTAAACTGGAGCGGCAAGGCCGACTTCGCCCAGATCTTCTTCTACAGCAAAGACGACCCGACGCTGATGATCCTGACGCCCGATGGGAAGCTGCTGTGCAGCGACGACGCCAGCGAGCAAGTGCTCGACCCGGTCATCAAACTTGAAAAGCCGGTCGAAGGCACGTATAAGATCTGGATCGGCAGCGCCAAGAAAAACCAGCTCATTCCGGGCATCCTGGCGCTGACCACCAAGCGCGATGTGAACGTCGGGAGCTTCAGCCTGAGCGGTCTGGTCTCGCGACCGGCGCTGGCGGAGGCCCCGGCACAGCCCGCCCCTGAGATCGAGAAGAGCGCGCTGACGAAACTCATCGAAGAGCGCGTGAAGATGGCGCCTAAGCTGCAGGCGGGTTCGATTGTGACCTCGACACAGATCACCAGCGAAGGCAAGATCCCGCTCTTCGCGATGCCGCTCAAGAACAAGAGCTGCGCTGGGCTGGTGGGCAATCCTGACTTCGTGTTCAACCTGGCGGGCCAATCGAAGGATCTGCGCATCTTCTTTGAGGGCAATAGCGATGCCTCGCTGCTGGTCTTGGGACCGAAGGATGCCGTGTGGTGCAACGACGACGTGGAGCAGGGCGCCAACGCGAATCCGTTCGTAGACATCGCTAATCCGGCCGAGGGGGCCTATGCCGTCTTCGTGGGCCGATTCGATCCGACCAAGGCCGTCAGCGGCAAGTTGACCGTCACCGAGGCGGCAGGCGCGGTGCCCTCCAAGCTGGCGCCGATCAAGCCGACGCCGGCAGCGGCGCCAGCCCCGAAGAAGTAGCGCGACAGACGCCGAAAAGGAGCACACTATGAAACGTCTCATCCCCCTGGTTGTCATCGCGGCCCTCTGCCTGACGGCATTGGGCGGCGCTACGCCAACCGCCGCGCAGAGCGGCAACGTCTGGCGTCTCGACTACTTCAACAATCTCGACTGGGCCGGCTCGCCGGTGACGACCGCCTACAACAGCTTCGTCTCCTTCAACTGGGGCTACGGCTCGCCCAGCCCTGCGGTGCCGGTGGACAACTTCACCGGACGCTTCACCACCGATGCCTTCTTCTACGCAGGCAACTACACCTTCACCTTGACCGCCGACGATGAGGTTGCCCTCATCTTGGATGGCGTCACCCTTCTGGACACCCGCGGTGCAGGTGCGTCGGGCAAGACGTTCACCGTGAACTTCGGCATGTGGGAAGGCACGCACCGCGTCGAGGTGCTCTATCGGGAATTCACGCAGTTGGCATACGTTTTTGTGAACTGGGCCTACGTCAAGCCCGATGGCAGCACACCACCGCCTCCTCCTCCGCCGCCTCCGCCGCCGACGAATAATTGCCAGCCGCAATCGGCGTCGAGCGTCCAGACGGAGTTCGGCGACTACACGCCCTGCATCCAGCAGGGCCTGCACCAGTCGGCCTGCTTCCAATCGAACGGCGCCTGGAATGCGCCGAATATGGGATCCATCGAGACGGAACCCCAAATCGTGATCTGGGGCAATTGTACGCCCGACTCATGGACGAACTTCCCGATCAGTTGCGATCCCAACGTGCCGCAGCAGAGCTACAAGTGCTCCAAGACCGGGGCGGGCTGGTTCCCCGGCTAGAGCAGCAGTGTGCGGTTCTGGCGCATGCAAAGCCGTATAGGCGCAGACCGAAGCGGTAGCTTGTGACATCGCTAACGGCTTTGCATGTGATTCGTGCTCTACTCAGCCTAAACGACATGGAGGGGCCGGGCCTTTGATGTATCAGACGCCCGGTTCTCTCGCGATAGGAGACAATCACCATGCAGTATACCCAACTTGGTCGCACCGGCCTGAAGGTCAGCCAACTCTGTCTGGGCACCATGAACTTCGGCCCCCAGACCAGCGAAGCCGACGCGTTCGCGATCATGGATCGTGCGCTGGAGCTCGGCATCAACTTCTTCGACACCGCCAACGTCTATGGCGGGCAGCGCGGTGAGGGGATCACCGAGCAGATCATCGGGCGTTGGCTGGCGCAGGGTGGTAGCCACGCTTCAAGCGGGCGACGAGAGAAGATCGTGCTGGCGACCAAGGTCTACGGCGGAATGGGCGAGTGGCCCAACGCATCGCGACTGTCGGCCTATCACATCCGCGCGGCGTGCGATGCGAGCTTACGCCGCCTCCAGACCGACCACATCGACCTGTATCAGATGCACCACATCGCGCGCGAGGCGCCTTGGACGGAGATCTGGCAGGCGATGGAGGTATTGGTGCAGCAAGGCAAGGTGCTCTACGTTGGCAGCAGCAACTTCGCCGGCTGGCACATTGCACAAGCGCAGGGCGCGGCGCGGATGCGCAACTTCATGGGTCTGGTCTCGGAGCAGAGCCTCTACAACCTGAACGCCCGCATGATCGAGTTGGAGGTCGTCCCGGCTTGCCGCGAGTTCGGCCTGGGCATCATCCCGTGGAGCCCGCTGGGTGGCGGACTGCTGGGCGGCGTACTGGGCGGTGGCGCAGCTGCGGATGCGGGCGCTGGCCGGCGTGGGTCGGAGCGCATCCAGCAGGCGATCGAGAAGCACCGGGTGAAGCTGGAGGCGTGGGAGGCGTTCTGCGCCGAGCTGGGCGAGAAGCCGGCCGATGTGGCGCTGGCCTGGCTGCTGCACAACCCGGTCGTCGCCGCGCCGATCATCGGCCCGCGCACGATCGAGCAGCTCGACGGCAGTCTGCGCGCGCTGGAGATCGAGTTGTCGGATGACGCCATGCAGCGGCTCGACGCGATCTTCCCCGGACCTGGCGGTGAGGCCCCGGAAGCCTACGCCTGGTAACGCGCCGCTGCTCGTCGTGAAAATAGAACACAGAAGACGCAGATAGACACTGATACTCCTTCTCGCTCTGGTCGATCTCTGACCGAGCCAGAGCGAGAGAAGGCCCTCTGTGCCCGGCGTGTCTCTGTGGTTTTCTATCAAAGGAGCACATCGCCAATGACTGCGCCAGAAAACATCCTCACTCGCCTGAACCAAACCGGTCAGGCGCGCGTCCCCTACCTTCCCGACCTGACCCTGTGGCACAAGTGGCATCAGGGCCG
>JALOOE010000693.1 GCA_025454565.1 Anaerolineae bacterium | reverse complement strand
GTCGGCCCGCTGGCCCGCCTGAACATCATCGACAAGTGCGGCACACCCAAGGCCGATCAGGAATGGGCGGAGTTCCGCTCCATCGACCGGCGCGCCGTGTTGAGCTCGTTCTACTATCACTATGCGCGGCTGATCGAGATCGTCTACGGTCTGGAGCGCGTCCTGGAGATCGTGAACGATCCCAACATCCTCGACAAGCAGGTGCGCGCCACCGCCGGCGTGAACAGCCTGGAGGGGATCGGCATCAGCGAGGCGCCGCGCGGCACGCTGTTCCATCACTACAAGGTGGATGAGAATGGCTTGATCCGCGACGTGAACATGATCATTGCCACGGGCAACAATAACCTGGCGCTGAATCGCAGCGTGCTCCAGGTAGCCAAACACTACGTGCGCAGCGATCGCCTGACCGAAGGGATGCTCAATCGCGTCGAAGCGGTCGTGCGGGCCTATGACCCGTGCCTGAGCTGCTCGACGCACGCGTTCGGCGATATGCCGCTGCACCTGATGCTCGTCGGGCCGGACGGCGCGCTGCTGGACGAAGTACGGCGCGGATAGCTGTTGGGGCGGGCCTTGTGCCCGCCCAACCGGGCGACCACAAGGGTCGCCACTACACGTATCCACACATGCCTCACACGCTGATTATCGGCTACGGCAACCCGCTGCGCGGCGACGACGGGGTCGGTCCCCGCGCAGCGGCGTTGCTGGCCGATGCGGACGAGGAAACCCGGCCCCTGCTCCCCGATGGCGTCCAAGTCCTCGTCTGCCACCAACTCACGATCGAGCTCGCGTCGCAGATCGCCGAGACCGACCGGCTGATCTTGGTCGATGCGCGCGCCACCGGCGCACCCGGGGCGATCGAGCAGTGCGTCCTGACACCGGCGCTACCCGACAGTACCAGCCTGACCCATTACATCGACGCGCGAGGTCTGCTGGCCGCGGCGGAGCTGCTCTACGGCCGCGCGCCCGAGACGGTGCTCTTCACCGTCAGCGGCGGCTCCTTCGATGCCGGCGAGACGCTCTCTCCTGCAGTGGCGAATTCGCTGCCGGATCTGTTGGCGCAGATCCGGCAGGCTGTGCTATCATAGCCCGGCGCTGCAAACCGTCTGAGTCATACGACCCTGGCGCTATCCTGTCACGAGCCTGATTCAGTAAGGACATGGTCATCAATGCTCACAGGGCTTGATTACGTGTTGATTGCGTTGGCCGCGCTGGTCGCGGGGCTGGTGAATGCACTCGCCGGTGGCGGCACGCTGATCTCCTTCCCCATGCTGGTCTTCGTTGGTCTGCCGCCGGTGGCGGCCAATGTGACGAACACAGTGGCGCTGTGCCCCGGCTACCTCGGCGCGACGCTGGCGCAGTCGAACGATCTGCGCGGGCAGACGCGCCGACTCTGGTGGGCCGTGCCGGCCGGAGTCATCGGCGGGATCATCGGCGCGCTGGTGCTGTTGAACACGGGCGAACGCGTATTTCAGCAACTCGTGCCGTATCTCATCCTGCTGGCGTCAGGCCTGCTGGCGGTGCAAGATCCGGTGCGGCGCTGGCTGCAGCGCCGCACGACACAGGCCGGGGCCCCGAATGGTGGGCCAGCCTGCCGGTTGGACTGGCTGCGATCTACGGTGGCTATTTCGGGGCCGGGCTGAGCGTCATCCTTCTGGCGGTGCTGGGTCTGACGCTGGAGGACAATCTGACCCGGCTGAACGCGCTCAAGCAGGCGATTGCGTTCAGCACGAACATCGCTGCGGCGCTGTTGTTCGTCTTTTCCAGCCAAGGCGCTGGGGGGACGACTGGCGGGCAAGGTCAAGCCAGCGCGGCTGCGAGGGATTGTCGTGGCGATCGGGGTGATCGTGGCGATAGGCTATCTACTGCGCGGCAGGTAAGGTAATCGAGGCGCTTTGCCGGGGCTACGGCTTCCGCACTTATTCCGTGACGGCTCCCAAGCCGGGTCGGCTGGCGGCGAGGAGAGTGCGCGGCGTGCAGGCCGGTGATTGAAACACCGTCTGGTACGCCAAGTGCGTTGAAACGCACTGTGTGCGGGGGCGGCAACCCGTTTCAACGGGGTTGAACGGTGCCCGCCTACGGTTTCAACCGTAGGCGGCCTGCGCCGGCAATGGCTGACGACGAACCAACCGCCCCACTAGCGTGCGCCACGTGTGATGTCAATAGTTTTTTGGCGGTTGACATTGTAGCTGAAGACAAGAGGACACGAAGACGCACCTTCATCTTCGTGTCCCCGTAGTTGACTCTTCGTCAGCAGGCGGCGTCTATCTCGCGGCGGATCGCAGCCATGCGCCGCTCTTTGTCGGCCACAAAGCGCTGGATCCCCGCCAGCAGCCACCTGGGCGACAGGTGCGCCTCCTCGATCACCTCGTCCACCGTGCCGCCCGTCCGCCACCGATTGTCCCAATCCGCGGTCATGGCGTATTCCTCGGCCACCTTGCTCAGGAGCCACTGTCGCATGGTGAGCCGCGCCTGCGTGCAGATCACGGTCGAGTTGACGCGATCCGCCGGACCGATGACCGACTCCCGGTACGACTCCGGCTGCATGGCGAAAAGCTCATAGCTGGCCGCGCAGACGATCTTGACGTTGAGACCCAGCTCGTCCAGTTCGGGCAGGATCTGGATGATGCCGTTGACCGCGCTGGTGCCCTGGACGATGAACGTGCCGTCGCATGGCCGGCCCGGCTTGAAGTCGCGCATCACGTATGCCCCGCGCGCCGCCGCGAAGTGCGAAGGGATGCCGAGTTTCGCCCGATCCGGGATCATGATCGGCGGCCGGGTGAGGTGCAGGGCGACGATCGGCACGTCGGTGGCGAGCGCCGCACCGAGCAGCACCGGCACTTCGTTGTATTCCCACGGGTGCAGGTTGATGATGCGGCCTTCCGGGAAGAGCTGGGTCACGCCCGGCGCGAAGATGCCGAAGTGGGTGCGGCTGTCCTCCGCCGTCTCCGGCCCGGAATGGCCTGCGATCCAGAGCGCCTTGCCGACCTTCAGATCGCAGTCCTGTGCAAGCTGGCTGAAGAGCCGCATCGGGCCGTAAAGCAAGTACGAGAAGGAGCCATAGGTCGAGCTGGCGCCCCAGAAACCGTCAAACTCCGCCTCCGGATCAGTTGCGAAGTTCACCCCCGCCAGCCCGGCCATGATGCCGGCATTGGCGAACTCAGTGATCTCCTGCGGCAGCAGCGCGCCCTCGTCGCTGCCCACCCGTTCATACCAGCCGTACCCCTTGAAAGCGCCGAACGCCTCTGCGAAGCCGCTGATGTTGGTGGAGCCGGCCAGGTCGGCCGACGACGCGATGAAGATCGGCCGGCCGTACTCCGTCGCGCCGAACGCGTTGATCCACGCGCTCCATTTCGCCAACGCATTGCGGTTGGCCGCCGACTTGCCGGGCGGCAGATAGAGCTCGGCCGGGTAGTTGCGATAGTCGAACAACCGGCCATCCTTCAGCGGGTTGCCCTTCGTCCCCAGGCGGAATGTGGGGATCTCCCCCGGCACCGCATCGCCGATAGCGACCAGCGTGTCGGCCAGATAGTCGACAAGCGCCTGATCGCGATGCAGCACGCCGATGACGACCTCCAGGTTGGCCCGCCACTCCGCCTCCAGCGCCGCGGGATCGGCCGGCGCCGCGCCGCCGTAATTGGCGAACTGGACATCGTATTTTTCGACGAAGGGCTCCTTCGTCTGCCAGAAGAGCGCGCTATCCAACGGGTGCGGCACGCCATGCGACGCAGAGTCATACTTGCCGTAACCGCGGCCCTTACGGGTTTTGAACCACGTCACCGAGGGCCGCTTCTCCGGGTCGGCGTCGGTCGTCATGGAGAGGATCGCGCGCGCCAGCGGCGACCACTCGCTCCCTTGCTCCGCGCCGTAGACGCGCCAGCCGTGGCTGCCGAACCAATCCTGGGGCGTGCCGTATGTCACCGCGCCGACCGAGTGGGCGTCAATGCCGAAGTCATTCCAGTCCACCAGGTAGTGCAGATTGTCGAGAGCGAGTCCATACGCCGAATTCATCGTCTCGTGCGTCACGCCCGTGCTCAGGCCGCCCTCGCCCTCGATGGCGAAGACCCGCACGCCGGGTGCGCCGGCACGCTTGAGCGCCAACGCCTCG
>JALOOE010000692.1 GCA_025454565.1 Anaerolineae bacterium | reverse complement strand
GTCGCCTGGGCGGCGATGGTCATGCGCGGATCGTGGTCCATGCTCTGCTCCTCAGGGAAGAATCTGCTCGAAGTACGCCCAGTCGGCGTACCAGCCATACGACGACGGCAAGTTGTCGATCAACCACCGCGCCCAGTTGCCGCGGTAGATGGCGCCGTCGCCCGTCGGCCCGGCGACCAGCGTGCCGGGGATCGCCGCCTGCACCGGGAAGTCGCGAAAGCCCAGCGCACCCGCCGCCATGTCGCGGTAGATCTGCGCGTTGACCATGCACACCACGTTCTCGGCATTGCCGAACGTGGCCATGTTCGCCGGCCGCGGTTGCGCGATCTGCCAGCCCAGCGTCTCGCCATTGCTGTTCTTGCACCACAGTCCAGCGTGCGCTGCCCCCGCCACCATCATTGCCACCACTGCCAATAGCATCCTCATGCTGCATCCTTCCTGGGTATTGCCGGATTGATCTTCACGCACATGGCTACGCAGGCCCGGCGGCTGCGGTAACCTTCGGAACTATCGGCCACGATCCGGCTATTCCTGGCGCGCAACGTCCAGCGCCACTGCCCGTCGGCGTCTTTCCAGATGACAAATCTCATGGTTGCTTCCCCTGCGCAATATTCCTCAACGCCTCGCCCGATTGGCGGCTGGAGCTCGAGGATCCGAAGAAGTAGGAAACCACCTGCCCGAGCATGGCGATCGCCGCCCCGACAATGAGCCCGCGCGTGGTCTGGTCCGTGGTGGCAAGCTCGGCCAGCCGCCAGAGCATCTTCTCGGCAAACGATCGGGCATCGCCCACGCTCTTCTCGGTGCGCTCCCAGGCGATCGTCTCTTGCTCCTGAGCGTACTTCAGCAAGTCGAAGAACTGGGCCCGGATCGCCTCGTCAGCCTTCTGCCGTGCCGCAGGATCCTGCTGGACGATCTCCACGGCCTGCTGCTGGTTCACGGCCCCCACGGTCGTCGCCACTACATCGAGGATCTTGCCGGCTACGGCAACGTTCTGGGTGGCGCTGGATTGGCTCTTGTCGCCCTTGATCTGGGCGATCACCGGCAGCACCGACGCTGCGGCCTGGATGAGCCCTAGGATGATGGCAGGGATGGGCATCGGCGACTCCTTTGGGGATTCCGGTTGCGGCACGCGGCCGGTGGACGGCGTGACCTCGGTCATAGCGGGCGCTACAGGCTCGGCCGGGGCCGGCGTTGGGGTGAGTAGCTCGGTGTTGTCGATCGTGCCGCCTGCGCCCGTGTAGGCCCCCAGGAATTGATTCATCGTGATCGTGGGCTGCCCGTAGGGCGAGCCGGGCAGCGATGCCCACTCCAGGGCACACTTGGCTACCGCCTCCTCGATCTTGCCGGCCGCGATGCTCCCCAGGGCGTGCCGGCGGTGCAGGCACCAGATGCCGAACAGGTCTTGCCATTCCTGCGTGAACGGCAGCGTCTCGGGCGATTCGCCGATCGCCTCGCAGAAGTCTTTCCACGTCCCCCACAGGGCCTGGAACCGGCCCGCGGCGGTGCTGGTGTAGCCGCCGGCCGTAATCCGGCGATTGGGGTGCCGGGACAGGTCGTCCAGCAACTCGCCCCCGTACAGCACCCGGTAGGCGTCGGGCGTGTGCCGGTGCGGCTTGGGGATCTCCCCTTCCTCGAGCGCGTAGCAGAAAGCGACGACGTTGCCGTTATCCAGCCACGCACGAAGTGCTTCTACGGTGAGGCTCATTGCTCGTTGCCGTAGGCGCCCGCCCCCAGCAGCCCGCCCAACTCCATCGCCCGGGCGTTGCTCTCCTTGGCCGCAGCCTGTCGCACCTCGGGCATGACCGAGCGTTCCTCGCCCATCAGTTGCCGATCACGGTCCTGATACGCTCGCGCGTCCTCGTTCAACTGGGACCACAGCAGGCCAGGATTCTGGACAAAATGCGTCGTCCTGCGCTTGGTGGTGTCTAGGAAAGCGCCAAGTTCTTCCAGCAGGCCCATTGCTCAGTCCTTGTTGTCCAAGATCGTCAGCGGGATCGGGGAATACTCCACCACGTCAGTCCGCAGCGGGTTGATCGGGATTGACATGCTCTGCACAAAGCTGAACGTCCGCGTCGGCGAGCTCGTAGGCACCTCTACCGCCAGATTGGCCGCAAAGCACCCGGGCGTGCGACTGAGCGTCGTCGGCAGATCCGGCGCCGGCCACACCAGAGCCCGCCCCACCCAGGCCCTGTGGCTCGTGCCCTCGAAAGGTCGCGACACGCAATACTGGATATACCGGAAGACAGTGGATCCGCCCTTGATGGCCAGTACCTCGACCGAACTGGCATCGTTGCGGTCCATCGCCGGGCGGGAGAGAAACAGCGGATGCACATATTCGACCTTCAGCGGAACCGGCTCCAGCAACCACCATGCGACCAGCGGGATCCCGAGCGCGAGAACAAACCACGGAGTAAGCAACCAGAACTTCCCCACCGGATGCTCTGCCATCAATGCAACCCCAACAGTTTGTTCATCGCATAGGCCGCCAGACTCGCCAGCACCAGCGTCACCAGCCCCAGCACCGCGCGCTCAATATGAATGTATCTGGCGATCAGCACGAAGCGGTTTTCCAGACGGTCCACCTCCTGCTCCAGCCGCGCCACCTTGACGGCAAGCGTGGCCAGCAAGGCGTGGTCGTCGTTATCGTCTTCGCGCACGTTGTTCTTTCTATAGAATGAAGGCTCCGCAACCACCGCAGAGGTTGGGATGAACAGCGATAGCTTTTGGCAGACCGTTGGCGCCGTCGGAATGGCGCTGGTCATCGCCTACGCTAAGGGGAAAGCGAAAGCAGGCCCGCAGCGCCAGGACCACCCAGATACGGGCTCAGACGCTTCAGCAGTTCCCCCAACTCCTTCGCCGACTCCGGCCGCTTCGTCAACATCGCCGCCGTCGCGCGCTGCCCAATGGGGGTATAGGCTAGGGCGCCGATGCCGGCGGCTGCGGGAATGGCCGGGTTGAGATAGCCCAACCCACCACCCAACGCCCCGCCCAGCATCGCCCGACCGGCCGTGCCGCTGTCGGGATACCGCTGCGAGAGCACCGCATCCGCAGCCTGGGCGATCTCTTGATTGCGCGCCGTGCCGCGAGCGAACGCCCGATC
>JALOOE010000691.1 GCA_025454565.1 Anaerolineae bacterium | reverse complement strand
ACGAGGGTGCGCAGCAGATAGAGCCTGCGCCGTTCGCCGCCGCTGAGGGTGCTGATATAGGCTTGCTGTTGGGGCCGCGTAAACAGGAACCACTCCAACATCAGGGCCGCATCCACGAGATGCAAATCGCTGTCGTCCTGGAGCCGGTGCGGTCGATTCCGCTCGCGGGCGCGGATCAGTTCCGCCTCGCCTTTGATGAAATCGATGACGCGCAGCGACTCGTCGAGAGCCACGTTGCGCTGATCGTAGTAGGCGAGCTGCACCGTTTCGCCCCAGGTGACGGTTCCCGAATCCGGCGGCAACACTCCGGCCAGGATATCCAGGAGTGTGCTCTTGCCCGCGCCATTGGGGCCGATGATGCCGATGCGGTCGCCGGGCGCCAGCTCGAAATCCAGACCGGCGAACACCTGCAGATCGCCGTAGGCTTTGCCCAGGCCGCGCGCTTCCAGCACCTTCTTCCCCAGGCGGCGCCCGGCCAGGTAGATGGCGACGCGATCCTGCTGGCTGTCGTAACGGAGCTGCTGTAGCTCCGCGACGCGCTGTCTGCGGGCTTTCTGTTTCGTGCCGCGGGCCATCACGCCACGACGCAGCCATTCAAGTTCTCGCTTGAGCAGCCGTCTTCGATCCTCTTCCGCCTTGAGCAGCCGCTCCTGGCGTTCGGCGGATTGCTCAAGGTAGCGGGTGTAATTGCCGGGGTAGTTGACCAACTGGCGCCGATCCAGCTCGACGATGCGGTTGACGACGCGATCCAGGAAGTAGCGGTCGTGGGTGACCATCAGCAGCGCGCCCGATCCGCCGAGCAGGTATTGCTCGAGCCAGTCGATAGTATCGGCGTCCACGTGGTTGGTGGGTTCGTCGAGGATCAGCAGGCTTGTAGCAGTGGATTCACTGTCATGCTCCATGCCCAACAGCGCCCGAGCCAGGGCCACGCGCTTGCGCATGCCGCCGCTGAGCGTGCTTACCCGCGCCTCGAATCCGCTGATGCCCAGCCGCGTCAGGATCGCCTTGGCGTTCGCCTCGGCCGCCCAGCCGTTCAGACGGGTCATTTCGGCGTCAAGATGTGAGAACTGCGCTTGCACATCCGGATCGGAGGGGTTGTGATGGAGCGCAACCACCGCTCGCTCGTATTCCCGGACGAGTCGCATCTGCGCCGAGTCGCTCTGAAAGAGCACATCCAGCACGGTCAGCGCGTCATCCAAGACCGGCTCTTGGGGCAGATAGTGGATGCGCACGTTGCCCCACACCGTGACCTGGCCGGCGTCGGCGGGCTCCAGGCCCGCGACGATGCGCAGCAGGGTGGTCTTGCCGCTGCCGTTGATGCCGATCAGCCCGATGCGATCGCCGCGGTTGATGACCAAGCCGGCGTCCTCCAACAAGAGGCGTTCGCTGTATTGCTTATGGATGTGATCGAGTGTGACTAGATTCATCTGACTCCTGTCGCTGGCCCGATGATACAACCAAACAGCCGGCGTAGCAATCCTGTTCTGAGGACTCACAAGCCGGCTCGGTCAGAGATAGCACGCTCCGCTGTTCCGGGCGCCGGCCAGCGCGTGTGGGCGCCGTGTTTCCCGATCCGGCGTGATGGCTGGTATACTATAGCCATCAGGCGAAACCATCACTCGAAAGGTTCGCAGGTTGTACCCCATCATCAGCATCATCCTCGCGGGCGGCAAGGGCACACGCATGCACTCGGCCGACCGGCACAAAGTCTGTTTTGACATCAACGGCCGGCCCGCTATCGTGCGAGCCATCGACACCTACAAGAGCTGCGGCATCGATCAGCACGTCCTCGTCGTGGGCGCGCTGGCAGGGCAGGTCGTCGAGACGGTCGGCAGGCACCACCCCGGCGCGATGTACGTCTACCAGGCCGAGCAACTCGGCACCGGGCACGCAACGAAGCAGGGCGCGGCCGTCCTCGCGGCGCTGCGCTACGAGGGCGCGGTGTTGGTGGTGGCCGGCGACCGGCTGCTCGATGCCCAGGTGGTCGAGCAGTTGATCGCCGAGTACCGGTCGACGGCCGCCGACATGGTGTTCCTGGTCGGCGCGCGCAGCGGATCGGAGTTGGGTCACGTCGTGCGCGACCCGGACGGCGCGGTGGTGGGGATCAGACGCCCGCAAAGCCGATCTGGCCTTCGGCGAGCTGTGGCAGCGCGCCGCCGTATCCCCTCCGATCACGTGCGAGGAACTCCTGGCGTTGGCGCCGGAGGAGCGCACCGCCTTCCACCTGGGCAATGCGCGCCATCCGCATCTGACGCTCACGCCGGAAGATGTCGCTCGCTCGCAAGAAGTCAACCAGTCTGTCTACCTGGTGAAAGCGCCGGCACTGTTCTATGCGCTGGAGCGGTTGCGCCCCGACAATGCCCAGCGAGAGGAATACCTCTCGGACATCGTCAGCATCCTTGCGCAGGTCCACGATCACGGCCGCCAGCACTATCGGGTAGCGACCCTGACCGTGACCGATCCCAGCCTGGTGATGGGTTTCAACAACCCGGCCGAGCTGCTGGAGATCGAGAACACGCTGCGGGCAAAAGAGGCTGCATCCAGGCCGGCGGAGGCGGCCTCGGCTGAAAGCTACAGGCCGGGGCGCGAGTGGTTGGCGCTGTTCTCCAGTCTGGCGATCAGCATGCCTGAAGCCGAAGATGCGACTGGGTTTCGAGGCTATAGCCGGCTGGATCTGGCACGGCAGGAACCGGCTGAAGCCTCGAGTCCAGAGCACACAGCACCCACAGCTCACCTGCGAGACCATCTGGCCTTCATCTACGGCGACCATCCTGATCTCGTCCAGGAGCGGCTGGGCGCGTATCGCGAGCTATCGCGCGTGTGCGTTGAGACGTTGGGCCCGGATCGTCGCGTGCTGATCTCGCGTGCGCCGGGACGCATGAACATCATGGGCCGGCACGTCGATCACCAGGGCGGGCACACGAACCTGATGGCGATCGACCGTGAGGTGCTGCTGGCCGCATCCGCTCGCGATGACGACGAAGTGCGCCTCTACAATGTGCAGCCCGACCAGTTTGCTGCGCGTCGCTTTTCGATCGGCGAACTGCTCACCCAGTTGACGTGGGACGATTGGCTGTCGCTGGTCAACAGCGAGGCGGTGCAGCAGATGGTCATGGAGTCCGGCGGCGATTGGGCGCAGTATGTTCGAGCGGCCGTGCTGCGCCTGCAGAAGCACTACCACGGTATCAAGCTGCACGGGCTGGACATCATCGTGCATGGCACAGTGCCGGTCGCGGCAGGGCTCAGCTCATCGTCGGCGCTGGTGGTGGCGACGGCTGAGGCGGTCGTGGCGCTTAACAGCCTCGATATGCGGCCGAGGCAGTTCGTGGATCTGTGCGGCGAGGGGGAGTGGTTT
>JALOOE010000074.1 GCA_025454565.1 Anaerolineae bacterium | reverse complement strand
GAGCTCATGCAGATCAGGCCGCGCGTCGAAAGTGGCGCCGCGACCGCTGCGCCGAGCTTACCTTCCGGGCCGCTATCGGTCGCGTTCGAGGAGGTAACATTCACGTATGATGATCCAAGACCGACCAAGGACCCAGGACGAAAGACCGAAGACGGCGGACGTCAGATGACAGACGACGAAGAGGAGCTTGTCGTCGGTCATCCATCGCCGGTCCTCCGTCCTCCGTCCTCCGTCCTCCTCGCCAACATCTCCTTCTTCGTCCAGCCGGGTCGCATCCTCGGCGTGCTGGGGCGGACGGGCAGCGGCAAGACCACACTCACGCGGCTGCTGTTCCGGCTCTACGACGTGGACGCCGGGGCGATCCGGCTGGGCGGGACGGAGATCCGCACGCCGCCGCTGAGCGAACTGCGCAGCCGGGTCGCCATGGTCACGCAGGATGTGCAACTGTTTCAGGCGACGGTGCGCGATAACCTGACCTTCTTCGACCGCCGGATCGACGACCGGACGGTCGAGCGCGGCCTGCGGGAGTTGCGGCTGTGGGACTGGGTCTGCTCGCTGCCGCAGGGGCTGGACACGCCGCTTGCGGCCGGCGGCGCGGGCATCTCGGCTGGCGAGGCGCAACTGCTGGCCTTCGGCCGCGCCTTCCTCAAGGATCCCGGGTTGGTGATCCTCGACGAGGCGTCCTCGCGGCTCGATCCGGCCACGGAGACGCTGCTGGAAGGTGCCATCGATCGCCTGCTGCGGGAGCGGACGGGGATCGTGGTCGCACACCGGCTGGGCACCGTGCAGCGCGCCGACGACATCCTGGTCCTGGAGGCCGGCCGCGTGGTCGAATATGGCCCGCGCGAGCGCCTGGCCGCCGACCCCGCATCCCGTTTCAGCCATCTGCTGCGGACCGGGCTGGAGGAGGCGCTGGCATGACGACGATAGACGACGGACGACGGACGACGGACGACGGCAATCATCCGTCTTCGGTCTCCCGTCCTCCGTCAATCGCCACTTGGCCGTTCAACTGGCGCATCATCCGCTATCGGCCCGGCATGTTCCTGGCGCACTCGCTATTTGTGATCTTCGTCTTCAGCCTTCAGATCTTCCCCGGGCTGATCGAGAAGGGGATCTTCGACACGCTGACCGGCGCGAACGCGGCGAATCCGGCCGCGCTCCGGTGGCTGATCGCGCTCTTCGTCGGCGTCGAGGTGGCGCGGGCGGCCGGTTCCTTCGGCGGCGAGTGGACAGGCTGGACCTACCGCCGCGTGGTCGGCGCGCTGCTGCGTAGCAATCTGTTCGCCAGCATCCTGCGCCGGCCGGGCGACCGGCCGCTGCCCGTCTCGTCCGGCGAAGCGATCAACCGCTTCCGCAACGACGTGGCCGAGGTAGCCGACTTCCCCACCTGGCTTCCCGATCAGATCGGAAAGATCGCGGCGGCGCTGGTCGCCATCGCGATCATGGCGCACATCAACCTGACCATCACGGCCGTGATCTTCGTGCCGTTGGCTGCCATCATGGGCGTGACGCGGCTGGCCTGGGGGCGCATCCTGCGCTATCAGCGGGAAAGCGCGCAGGCCACCGATGCGGTGACCGGCTTCCTGGGCGAGCTGTTCAACGCGGTGCAGGCGATCAAGATCGCCGACGCCGAGGCCCCGGTCGTCGCCCATCTGAGCCAGCTCAGCCAGGTGCGGCAGCAGGCTGAGGTGAGGAAAGCGCTGTTCTGGGAACTGCTGCAGACGGTGAACAGCAGCGCGGTGACCTTCGGGGTGGGGGTGATGCTGTTGTTGGCAGGCGGCGCGCTCAGCGCCGGCACGTTCACGGTTGGCGATTTCGCCCTGTTCACCACCTACCTCTTTTTTACGACCCAGGTGCCGTCGGAGCTGGGGACGTTTTTCGGGGATTATCGCACGCAGGAGGCATCCATCGACCGCATGTTGGCGCTGATTCGCCCTGAGCCGCCGGAGGCGCTTGTGGCGTACCACCCGGTGTACGAGCGCAACGAGCCACCGCCGGCGCCCGCTATCGCGAAGCGCCCCGACGATCTGCTGGAACGCCTGGAGGTGCGCGGGTTGACCTACCGCCACGCATCGGCGAACGGTGACAACGGCATTGCCGGCCAAGGCATCGAAGGCATTGATCTGACCCTGCGGCGCGGCTCGTTCACCGTCGTCACGGGCCGGGTCGGCTCCGGCAAGTCCACGCTGCTGCGCGTCCTGGTGGGGCTGCTGCCCAATGACGGCGGGGAGATCCGCTGGAACGGCGAACGCGTGACCGATTTGGCGACGTTCATGCGCCCGCCGCGCTGCGCCTACACCTCGCAGACGCCGCGGCTTTTCAGCGAGACGCTGCGCGACAACATCCTGCTGGGGTGGGCCGGCGATGAGGGTGCGGGCAAGGAAACCTCGCCCCTACAGCGCGCGATCCACCTTGCCGTGTTGGAACAGGACATCGCGGTCCTGGATCGCGGGCTGGACACGCCGGTCGGCCCGCGCGGCGTGCGACTCTCCGGCGGACAGGTACAGCGCACCGCCGCCGCTCGGATGGTCGTGCGCGAACCCGAACTCCTGGTCATCGACGATCTGTCGAGCGCACTGGACGTCGAGACCGAGCGCGTGTTGTGGGAACGACTGGACGGAATGCGGAAGGCAGAAAGCAGAAGGCAGAATGTCGGTGGCTACTCTGCTTTTTGCATTCCGCATTCTGCCTTCACCGTTCTGGTCGCCTCGCATCGCCGCATCGCGCTGCGCCGGGCCGATCACATCGTCGTGCTCAAGGACGGTCGGATCGAGGCAGAAGGCGCGCTGGACGATCTGTTGGCGACGTGTGAAGAGATGCGCCGGCTGTGGCATGGCGCGGTGGAAGAGGAATGATGGATGAGAGGAGGAGCGCAACCCATTCGTTACCAGCCAGCTTGGTATGAGGCGGTGATTGACGCCCGGCGGCCCCGGTCTGCCGCAGACGCCCGGCAATGGCCAGGGGTTGGCGCTTCACGGCGCGCGCATGGCTGTGGTCGGCGGTTGCTGGCGCTGGAGACGCTGCCGGGCCAGGGGACGCCAGTCGTGTTGGCGGTGGGCGCGGGGTAGCAGGGGTTCAGGGCAGGATCGCAAAGCTGCTGCAATGCCTTGGGCGAATCATCTCGAAGTGGCGACGATCCAGCGTCAGGAGACGCTGAATCTTCAGACGCTCGGCCAGCGCGACCAGGGAAGCATCCACAAACCCGATGTTGGCGTCCGCGTAAGTGCGCAGCAACTCTGCCGCGCGCAGACAGTCCGACCGTGTTACCTCTTCCAGTTGCATCTCTCCGCGCCCCAGGCTGGCAACCAACCGCGCCTCAGCTTCAACTCCCAATACGCGATTCGTCAGATAGGCTGCCTCGGTTAAGACCGGCATAGACACCAAGAGCGCCTCATGAAGAGAGGAAAGCAGCGTGATTGCAGCCTTGTGGTTGGCGTCGCGTAAATTCGCCAGTGCAAGTAAGATGCCGGTATCTACCAACGCAGCCATCAATCCCACCCATGCTCGCGGGAGGTGAGTTGCTCCAGGAACTCCTCGGCGCGCGCGCTCAGGTCGGCCGGCCCTTCACCAACGCCGACAAAAGAAGGGAGCACCCGCGGCGTCGCAGACGCCGCGCGGGCCGCGCCCACATACGCCGCGAGAGCCTCCCGGATCACCTGGCTGGCGCTCACGCTGCGCTCGTCGGCGATCTGACTCAACTCCAGCAACGTATTCTCATCCACCATGATGGTTGTGCGTTTCATAGCTGCTTAACCCTCAGCGACCTGTCTGCCTGACCCCAACGATATGATAGCATAACCATATCCATAAGTCAATGCTCAGACGCCAATAGGTGTCCCAACGTCTCCGGCTCAGTCACGGGCAGCTTGCACACGAAATTCCGGCAGACATAGACGGTCGCGCGACCGTCGATCTGGCTGCGCTCGGCGAGCAGCGGCACAAGCTTCGCAGCCGCGGCATCGTCGGGCTGTCGCAATGCCAGCACGCTGTTGGGGAGATAGCGCCGCCATATTTCGGCCAGCAGCGCGCGCGTATCAGCCGCAGCCGGGTCGCCGATGACCGCGATCTCCTGGCCGGGGCTGAGCGAGAAATCCAGCGCGCCGAGCATCCGCCCGAACGCCAGCGGCTGTTGGCCCATCGCATCCGCCATCAGGCGCATGGTCGCCGAGGCGCGGTCAACATAGTCCGCGCGATCGAGCAGCTTGCCCAGGCGCAGCAAGAGCTCGGTCGTCAGCGAGTTGCCGGAAGGCACGGCGCTGTCCACGAAATCCTTGCGCCGCGCGATCAACTGCTCGTGGTCGGTCGCGGTCTGGAAGAAGCCGCCTGCGTCGCCGTCGGCGAAACGCGCCACCATGACCTCGGCCAGCGAGACGGCGGCCTCCAGCCAGTACAGCTCAAACGTCGTCTGATACAACCCGATCAACCCCAGGGCGACCGCAGCGTAGTCTTCCAGGTAGGCATTCAGATGTGCGCGGCCGTCTTTGTAGGTGCGAAACAGACGAAAGACGGAGGACGAAGGACGAACGTTGTCCTCCTCGGCCGTTTGCTGATTCGGGATTCGGGATTCGCTGATTCGCTGACTCGCTGATTCGCCGATTCGCCGATTCGCTGATTCGTTGCTTCCCCCGCTCTCCCACCCTCCCATTCTCGTCAACACAAACTCGGCAGCGCGTTGCGCGGCGGCGATGTAATCCGGGCGGTCGAGCGCGGCGCCGGCCTCGGCGAAGGCGTGGAACATCAAGCCATTCCATTCGGCCAGGATTTTGTCGTCGCGACCGGGATGGACGCGCCGCGTGCGCGCAGCGAAGAGGATCGTCCGACCGCGGGAAACCGCCTGGGCCAGCCGCTCCGGCGTCACCTTGAGCTCACGGGCAACGGTGGGCAGATCGTTTGGGGTGTGCAGGATGTTGGCGCTGGCCCCGCCCTCATGGAAGTTGCCGCGTGCCGTGACATCGAAATAGGCGCAGAAAAGCGACGCATCCTCCGCCCCCAGCAACGCGATCACTTCGGCGGGAGTCCACAGGAAGAACTTGCCTTCGCGCCCTTCGCTGTCCGCATCCTGCGTGCTGAAGAAGCCACCTTCCGGGGAGGTCATCTCAGCCAGCACGTAGTCCAGCGTCTCCTCGACGACGCGCCTGAACGTGGCATCACCCGTCACCTGCCAGGCGTGCAGATAGGTGCGCGCGAGCTGGGCGTTGTCGTAAAGCATCTTCTCGAAATGCGGCGCCAGCCAGTGATCATCGGTGCTGTAACGGTGGAAGCCGCCGCCGAGCTGATCGTAGATGCCGCCCGCCGCCATCTTGTGCAGCGTCAGCGTGACCGCGCGCAGGGTGGTCTGATCGCCTGTCCGCAAGTAGCTTTGGAGCAGGAAGTCGAGATTCATCGGCTGCGGGAATTTGGGCGCGCCGCCGAAGCCCCCCTCCGTACCATCGTGGCTGCGCAGCAGGCCATGCCAGGCGCGGTTCAGCACGTCGGGCTTTAGCTCGGCCTCCGCCGGCGTGAGGGCGCTGCTGCGATTGAGCACATCGACCATGCGTTCGCCCGCCGACTCCAGCTCGCGGCGTCGATTGCGCCAGGCGTCGGCGATGGCGTTGAGCAGTTGTGGGAAGCTGGGCATGCCGTAGCGCGGCGTGGGCGGGAAATAGGTGCCACCGTAGAACGGCTTGCCCTGGGGGGTCAGGAAGACGGTCATGGGCCAGCCGCCGTGCTGCGTCATCGCCTGGACGGCTTCCATGTAGATCGCATCGATATCGGGGCGCTCTTCCCGGTCGACTTTGACGTTCACGAACAGCTCGTTCATCAACGCGGCGGTGCCGGGATCCTCGAACGACTCGTGCGCCATGACGTGGCACCAGTGGCAGGCGGAATAGCCCACGCTCAGCAGGATCGGTTTGTCTTCGGCCTGCGCGCGCGCCGACGCCTCCGGCCCCCAGGGATACCAATCCACCGGATTGTAGGCGTGTTGCTGGAGATAAGGGCTGGTCTCCCCGATCAGGCGGTTGGGTTGGCCAGTGTGTGTTGGGGTGGTCATGGTAGCTCCGTGATGCGTGAAACGTGAAACGTGAAACGTGATACGTCAAGCGTCAAACGTGCTATGTAGGATACTATCGTCATCCGTCGTCGGTCGTCGGTCGTCCGTCATCCGTCATCCGTCATCCGTCATCCGTCGTCACCATACCACGCCCACGCCTGTCGCACCGTAGTGCGGCGGACGATTGGCGCAAAAAAGCCCCGGATTCGTCGCGAACCCAGGGCCTCTCGTCACTATGTCACCCGTTCAGATCACTCCCCATGCCCATTCCGGCGCGCATGCGCTTCGGTCTGCAGCGCGACGATCTCAGGGCGGCGGCCGCGGCCGATCACATCGCGGGCGTAGACGCTGAGCACCTGCATCTGGGCACGCGTGGCGAAGCACCGCACCTCCAGAGGGTCGCGTTCTTCGCCTTCCGCCAGCGCTTCCTGCGCCACCAGGAGGATGCGATCGCGGCTGGCGTCATAGCCCAATCCCATCGCGCCGACTCGAAATAGCGGCTCGATCGGCTCTTTGATGAGCATCGCTACCTCGTCCACCCGCAGATCGGTATGCCGGGTGACGCCGAATTCCTGCTCCAGATTCGCGACCATCTCATCGATCGCATCGGCCAGCGCCTGCACCTGCTGTTTCTCGCACAGCAGATCAATGCGTTGTAAATCGCGTTCAGCCTGGATGAAGAACGTGCGATGCCCCGGCTCACCCAGCGCGCCAGCGGTGATGTGAGTGACCGGATCAAGCTCATAGATCGGGTTAGCCATGATTGCGCTCCACAGGTTATTCGGTCACATAGCATATGTCACGGGCTAGGCTTTGTCAAATGTACCGCTGCGTGTCACCGAACGGCCGCACCCCGAACGAAGAACACGCTTGCCAATTCCACAAATATATGCTATGCTTTGATCATCCATCGAGCCACAGATGTCTGGAGGAAGCGTGACAAGCAAGGGTTGGCGCCAGTTGCTGAACGACATCTTCCGAAGGCGATCGCCAGAAAGGAATGCTACCGCCATGGAACGCAAGTGGGATCCTCGCCTGGATGATCTGGGCGTGCGTCTTGAGGCGCCTGCCCAGGCCGAATATCGCTTGGTGGAGGCGAGCTGGGTCGACCCCGGCGAAGCCAACGATAAGCGCCACATCTACGTTCGGGTGCTGGACAAAGACGGCACGCCCCTGGAGGGCCATCCTTTTCGCATCACAAACGGTGGCGTGCGCGTCGAGCGCACCAAGGGACCTGGATTCGACCAGTATTGGGGCAACTACCCGATGTTCGGCGGCGGCGTCTACACGGTAGACATCCCGGACGTCACCTCTGACAAGCTCACTCACATGGTGACAGGGGCGAAGGGCGCCCCCTTCAAGAATACGTGTTACGTCATCGTCTTCCAACGCAGCATTGAGATTACGCCGCCTCCGCCAGGGCCTATCCCCGGACCAACACCAGTACCAACGCCTGGACCTACCCCAGGGCCGACGCCGGATCCGGGCCCCGGCCCCAAGCTGGACGAGGCTACGCGCGCTCGGCTGCTGGGACTGCTGGATCAGGCCCAGGCCGAGCTCGATGCGGCTCGAAAGCTGTTGGAGGGATAGCCATGGCCCCCAGACTGACGCGCGTCGGCTTCCACTGGCGCGCCACCCTGCAGCACGATAACGTGCCGAAGTGGGACGTGTGGCTCAAGGAGATCGAGGAGCTTGGCATCGGTACGCTCTTCATCGGCCATGATGTCAGCGGCATGCGCAACTACGACCCGCTGACCGGCAAGTTGGACCCCAACCGCATCCCGACTGATGCGCGCCCCGGCATCGAAGGGATGATCCGCGATCTCCGATCCATCGGCGTGGAGCCAGCCCTGCGCCTGAGCGAGGCCAACGGCATCCGTTCCGGCGCGATCCCCAACCAGGTGCTGGATGGCCTCGCCAAAGCCGGCGTCAAGCATATCCAGATCTGGAACGAACCGAATGACGACCGCGAGTGGAAAGATCGCGAGGTGCCCAAGGATTGGGCGATCAAATCGATCGAATGGGCGCTGCCCGCCTGCCGGCACGGCATC
>JALOOE010000690.1 GCA_025454565.1 Anaerolineae bacterium | reverse complement strand
CCTGGGCTTGCAGAACACCTTCATGACCACTCCCTACGACACCGAACGCCAGACACAGACCATGGTCACGCCCGCCAACAGCGACAAGACCTGGGACACGGAGCCCGACGGCTACCGAGGCGGCACGCTATTGGCCGCCTTCCCGGACCAGTTGACTGCCGAGGAGTGCCAGCAGATTCTGGACTACATCGCGCTCGACCGCAACCGCATCCTGCTGGAAACCGGCGTCCCCGCAGACACACGCTACGCCCACAAGCATGGCTTTGTGAATACGGCCCATGGTGATGTCGGCGTCTTCTGGAGTCCGGCAGGCCCCTACATCGTCAGTCTGTTCATCTACAAGCCTGGCTGGATGGAGTGGGGGTTGAGCAGCAGCATGATGGCCGATGTCAGCAAGGCCGCGTGGGACTATTTCACCTTGGTGTCCAACGGCGGTCAGCCGCCGGCCGTCGATGCGCCGCTGCCAGACCCCAACCAACCGGTCACGCCCACCCTCCCGTTCACGCAGACGACGCCCTAAAGGGCATTTGACCCATGGACCCAACGCAATCACAGACGGCCCGGCCGGCCACGGAGGAGGGGCGCATTGTCTGGCGGCTGCGCGGCGAGCCGCCGCTTTCGGCCGAGATGCGCCTGGGAGACAACGCCATCCGGCTGCTGGCCGAGGCTGACACCGGCGGCGGCATCGCTGTGTGGGTCGAGGCGCAGGCTCCCTTTGAACTGGAGATCGAGACGGAATTCACCACCTTCCTGGAGATGATTCCTCCCGGCCGCACCCGTTATCTGCTGACCTATCTGGACCGCACCGATGTGCGCCAGCTCTGATCGCGAAGGCGTCCCGTCCGGCTCAACCCGGCGGGACGCCAATTGATCTATCTTCACCCAGATCGCGAGGGCGTCCCGTCCGGCTCAACCCGGCGGGACGCCTTTTGATCTATCTTCACCCAGATCGCGAGGGCGTACCGCCCGGCTCAACCCGGCGCGGCGCCTCTGGATCGATCATCACGCGGCCGAATCCAGGCTCTCGATCGCGTCGCGCACGACCTTTGCGCTGACAGCCAGCTTGGCCTGCTCGTCGTCGCTCAGCGGCAGCGGGAAGGTCGCCAATACACCCTTGCCGCTGACCAGTTGGGGCAGGGAGACTGTCACATCTTTGACTCCGGCCACATCGGCCAGAGGGGTGCAGACCGTCAGCACCGAGCGCTGATCGTTGACGACGTTGCCGACGATGTAGGCCAGGGCTGTGCCGATGCCGTAGAACGTGGCGCCCTTGCCCGCGATGATATCGCGACCGGCGAAGCGCACCTCTTCATCGATCTTCTGGCGCGTCTCGTCGTCGAGTTTGATGTTGCGCAGGTTGCAGAACTCCTCCAGGGGCGTGCCGCCAACAGTGGTGCGCGACCAGGCCAACACCTCGGAGTCGCCGTGCTCGCCCACCACGTAGCCATGCACGTGGCGCGAGTCGACGTCCAGCACGCGGGCCAGGATCGAGCGGTAGCGGGCCGTATCCAGCGTGGTGCCAGAGCCGATGACCTGGCTGGCCGGCACGCCCATCTCCACGGCGTAGCGCGCGGCCAAATGGGTCATAATATCCACCGGGTTGGTGGCGATCACCAGGATGGCGTTCGGCGCGTATTGCAGAATCTTGGGCACGACATCCTTGAACACCCCGGCGTTCTTCTGCAAGAGCTGCAAGCGGGTCTCGCCCGCGCTGCGGCCCACACCGGCCGAGATGATCACGGCGCGCGCGCCTTCCAGCGCATCATAGTCGCCGGAAACCACACGCATGGGGTGTGCGAACGGGGTGGCGTGCAGCAGGTCGGCCGCCTCGGCCTTGGCGCGCTTGGGGTCCATGTCCACCATAACGATCTGACCGCCGATGCCGCGCTGGATCAACGCGTAGGCCGCCGTCGAGCCAACCCGACCGCTGCCAACAATACCAATCTTCATGAGATGCCTCCTGGTTGTAAGTGTATATCTGTCCTGGTGCCGGACCAAGAATTCGACAAAGAAATCGAACGGGACGCATTATAGCACGCATGTGCATTATCGCACAAAATTGAGGCAAGTACTATTCTTGCCCCGCGTTGTCGCCGTCGCACCGTGACGCGCGGACATTTGCCAAAGCAGGCGATGCACGGTATTATTTGAGTGTATGCTCATTTATTGAGCATACACTCAAATAATGCCTCGTCACCGCTCGGAGAGCCCACCTCATGCCTGAAACGAGTGATCAAGCGTTTGTCCCACCGTCGGCCGGATTCTCCCCAGAACCCGATGCCTTGCTGCTCACGCGGCGGGAGCGCCCACGGCGCAACCACGCGCGAGATTGCCCATGTCGCCGACGTCTCCGAAGGCACGCTGTACAACTACTTTGCCAGCAAGCGCGACCTGTTCATCGGGCTGATGAACAGCCGCACAGGCGCGCTGATCGGCTCCATCGCCGATGTGCGCGCCGACAGCGTCGAGGGCGCCATGGTGCAGCTTCTGGCCGGCCAGTTCACCCGCATGCGCACGCAGCATCACTTTCGGCTTTTTCTGCAGGAGGCCCGGCTGGACCCGGAGATTCGACGAGCGCTGGTTGAAGACGTGCTGCCGCGCATCAGCCAGGAGGTGGAACAGTTGATGCGCGGGCTGATGGACGCCGGCGTGATGCGCCGCATCGACCCTGAGATCGCCAACTGGACGCTGCAAAGCGCGGTGGTCGGACTGGCTCTGTTCAGCGAGCTGGGCGCCGCGACGGCGCTGGAAACGATCTCCGCCGAGGCGCTGGCCGCTCAGGTCAGCGACATCTTCATCCACGGACTGCGCGGGTGAGGTGCCCATGTTCCTTCGC
>JALOOE010000073.1 GCA_025454565.1 Anaerolineae bacterium | reverse complement strand
CGCGGCCGAGACGTCATGCTGTGTCCCGGTCGCGCGCGACGGCGCAGGTAGGCGACCAGGACGATCAGCACCACCAAGCCCAGCAAGAAGATCAAGACGAGCGATTGAGACATGCGCAGAAGGCGCCTTTTCACCCCCAAAAATCGCCCTGAGCCACGCGGAATGCAGCGTCAGAACGGTCCGATTGTACACGCTATTGCGCGCGCTGGCAACCCGACGATGCATCCGATCCGATGTGCGGTCGTTCGACAAAAACGCCGGTCTGTTGTAGCATAGCCGACACGTTGCACGTCCTCATTCAAAGCCGCCTCATAGGAGGAACGCATGGCAATGAACACGCTCGATTTGAAGGAGTCATTGGCGCTCGAGGCGCCGCCCGCCGAACTCACGCCGCCGCTGCAAGGATTGTGGTGGGAGGCGAAGGGGGATTGGGATCGCGGTCATCGCATCGTGCAGCAGTACGGTGATCGTGATGCGGCCTGGGTCCACGCCTACCTGCACCGCAAGGAACCCGATCTGTCGAACGCAGCCTATTGGTATGCGCGCGCCGGCAAACCGGTCGCGTCAGGCGCATTCGACGCCGAATGGGACGCCATCGCCCGCGCGCTGCTGGGCGCGTAGATATTCCCAAAATCCATCATAGAGGTCTTCTCATGATCACCACACCCGACATCACCCGCCCACCGAAGGAGTTGATTGAAGGATTAGCGCACATCGGCAGCGCCACGACCAGCGGCGAGTTGCACCGGATGGGCATCCGCAGTCCGCACATCCAGGGGCCGGTCGCCTGGTCGCCGGGCAAGTCGGTCGTCGGCCCGGCCCTGACGCTGCAATGTATGCCCAAACGCGAGGACCTGTACCCCGAGGGTGAGTACATCGACCCGGAGACGCAGTTGCACCGCCACGTCCTCTATCACACGCAGCCGGGCGATATCGTGGTGGTGGACGCCCGCGGCGACATGATGAGCGGCATCTTCGGCGAGATGATGCTGACCTTCTTCAAGGGCCGCGGCGGGGCCGGCGTCGTCATCGACGGCTGCGTGCGCGACTATCCGCACGTGAAGCAGATCGACCTCCCCCTCTGGCTGCGCGGGGTGACGCCGAACTATCACACCCAGACGAATATCTTCCCCTTCGCCGTGAATGTCCCGATCGCCTGCGGCGGCGTGTTGGTGATGCCGGGCGACATCATCGTGGCGGATGATGACGGCGCGGTGGTAGTGCCGATCAAGCTGGCTCCGGAGCTGCTTAAGCGCGCAAGCGAACACCACGAGTGGGAGGAGTTCACCCATATGAAGCTGAGCCAGGGCGGCCACTTGCGCAAGTACTACCCGCTGTCGGAAGAAGCCCAGGTGGAGTATGCGGCGTGGCGGAAGGAACATCCCGCGAGCTAGACCATGAACAGCATCCCCGATCTGCCGCCCGCTGAGCGTCGGGACTGGATCGCAGGGCTTATCGGCGATTTCTGCGCCGGCCCGGCGAACACGCTGCAAGACACGACGGACGAGCGCGCCTGGAGTGCGCCGCTGGTCGGCTTCGCCCGCGGCGACGATCCGCTCTGGCGGCAGTATAAGGAGGTCGTCGACCCGGATCATTGGACACCGGCGGAAATCTTCGCGAGCACCTTTCCCGGCACAACCTTCGAACCCGCCGACCTGACCGTCATCTGCTGGATCCTGCCGCAGACAGAGCGCACCAAAGCGGACAACCGCGTGGAGACCACCTTCCCTGCGGAACGCTGGGCGCGCTCGCGCATCTTCGGTGAAGCGTTCAACAGCCTGCTGCGGCAACACGTGGCGGATACGCTGTGCGTTCTGGACTGCCAAGCTGTGGCGCCGCACCTGTCACCTGCGTGGTCAAGGAGAGACTCCGAGCGTTATGTCTTCTCCTCTACCTGGTCCGAGCGACACGCGGCCTACGCCGCGGGCTTGGGCACGTTTGGCCTGTGCGATGGGCTGATCACGCCCGCCGGCAAGGCCATGCGCGTCGGATCGGTCGTCGCCCGCGTCGCCCTGCCCCCGACGCCCAGGCCGTACACGGATCACCGATCGTACTGCTCTTTCTTCGCTGACGGTTCCTGCGGCGAATGCATCGGCCGCTGTCCGGTCGGCGCAATCACGCAGGCAGGCCACGACAAGCTCAAGTGCTCTGCGCACGTCTCGCACACCGCCGCGTTCGTGCGCGAGCGCTATGGCTTCGAGGGCTACGGCTGCGGGCTGTGCCAGACCGGCGTGCCGTGTGAATCAGGGATTCCGGTGGCAAAGTGGGCAAGACCTTGACCTTGGGAAGTGCCCGAACCGACCCTGCCGCGCACCTCCTTCGACCCGTTCACACTGAGCGCCTTCCGTGGCGACACCGGCATCAACATCGCTGTGGCCGCCCCGGCCGCAGCGGCGCGCATCCTGCTCGGCCAGCATGAAGCGGAATGGGCCGCCTGGCGCTGCGCCCAGATCACCTCCTGGGTGGCCGACGCCAGGGCTGTCATAGGTCGCGTCCGCCCACAGGCGCGGCTCGGTCTGTTCGGCGTCCCCTGGCGCCTCGCCGACCGCGGCGGCGCGATCCTGCATATCATCAGTCAGGACTATCGCGCCCTGGGCGAGCACGTGGACATCTTCTCGCCGATGGTGTATCACCGGATGTGCGGCTATCCGGCCCAGTGGATCGGGGATGTGGCTGCCGAACTGCGCACCCTCAGCGGCAAGCCGGTCTGGCCGATCATCCAGTCGGTTGATGAACCGTCGATCTTGAGCGCTGCAGAATATGGGCAGGCGCTGGAGATCGTGCTGCGCCATCCGATCGCCGACAGCGTGCTGGTCTTCACCCTCAAAGGGGTGCTGGACGCGGCAAAGCTCTCCGTCACCCGGGAGAAGCTCACCGCCTGACAATCCACATGTCTCGTTGCGGCAGGGGGCTGCCGGCTCCGCACTTCTTCCTCGCAATTCGATCTTGACAGGCGTCCGATTCGGTGTATAATGCATATTGTATACAGTATGCAATCTTGACCTATTGGCCCCTTCAGAGGCGTGTGTCATGGTCAATCCTGTCTTCACCCCTGTCGGAACCCGCACCATGCAGGATGAGATCGTCGATCTCATCCGTGACGCCACACTGCGCGGCGATATAGATTTGGGGCAACACCTCCCCGAACAGGAACTCGCCGAACAGATGGGCGTGAGCCGCATCCCGATCCGTGAGGCGATGCGCCAGTTGGAACAGGAAGGGCTGGTGGTGCGCATCCCCAACCGTGGCTGCTTCGTTGCCGACTTCTCCGAACAGGATGTGGCCGAAATCTTCTCACTGCGCGCCACCCTGGAAATCATGGCTATCGAGCGGGCGACCCCCAACCTCACGCCGCAGGATATCGCTAACCTGCGCGAGATCATCGAGACGCAGCGGCAAGCCAGTGCAGCACGCGACTTCAATGAGTTGACCCAGCTCGATCTCAAATTCCATGAATATATCTGCGCCAGGGCCAACCACAGCCGCCTGCTGAAATCCTGGCGCTCTCAGTACGTGCAGGCGCTCATCCTGATGAATCGGCGGTTTCGGACCCTGCGCGACTACACGCCAGGCACCGTCGTGCCTGATCACACGCAGATCACGGCAGCTCTGGAACAGCGAGACGCGCAAGCAGCGATTGAGCTCACCAAGGCCATCAGCCGGCGCGTGACGAAAGAATGCGTGGACGTGATACGGCGCAAGGAGCCAGCAACGCCCGCCCCCGAACGCGGCCTGCGGCTGTCCATGCCGCGCGCGTAGCAGAGCCGAAGGGAAGTATTCATCGCCCATAGTTCGGTGAGCTCCATCTGCACCATAGAGGTAGCCATGCACCAAGTCAGCTCAGCGGCGAGAACGGAGATCGGGCCGTCCATCGAAGAATTGAAGGGAACGGCGCAGGTCATCCGCCGCGACATCATCACAATGATCCACGCTGCGCAGGCCGGGCATCCCGGCGGCTCCCTCTCGGCGACCGATATCGTCACCGCGCTCTATTTTCGGATCATGCGTCTCGATCCGGCCGATCCGCACTGGCCCGACCGCGACCGCTTCATCCTGTCGAAGGGCCACGCCTGCCCTGTCTGGTACGCGGCGCTGGCCGAGCGCGGCTTCTTCGACAAGACGCACCTGGCGACGCTGCGCAAATTGGATAGCATCTTGCAGGGGCACGCCGACATGAAGAAGACGCCGGGGATCGACATGACGGTCGGCTCGCTGGGCCAGGGCATCTGCGCGGGACTGGGGATGGCGTTGGCCGGCAAGCTGCACGGCAAGGATTACCACGTCTTCGTGATGATCGGTGACGGCGAATCGCAGGAAGGCTCGGTGTGGGAGGCCGCGCTGGCCGCGCCGCGCTGGAAGCTCGATAACCTGACCGTCATCGTCGATAACAACGGCATCCAAAACGACACCTTCACGGACGATATCATGCCGGTCGAGCCGCTGGCCGAGAAGTGGCGGGCCTTCAGATGGAACGTGATCGAGATCGACGGCCACAAGATGGAGGAGATCGTACCGGCGCTGGAATCGTGCCTGTACCGCGATCCTCCGGATAGCGCCGGGGCGGAGGGGCACCAGCCAGAGGATTGTGATACGACCGTGACCCGCCGGCCGGGCATCCCGACCGTCATCATCGCTAAGACTGTCAAAGGCCGCGGCGTCTCCTTCATGGAGAACGTGCCCGCCTGGCACGGCGCCGCGCCGAACGATGCGCAGGCCCAGGCCGCGCTGGCCGAGTTCGCGGAGGGACTGCGATGAGCGATCACCCCAGCCGCTATCACCACGTCCTGCCCGAAATCGTCGAACAACTGGCGTCCGACAAACCGTTCGGAGCGGCGAAGATGCAGGCCACCCGCTACTCCTACGCTGATGCGATGCTCGAACTTGGCGAGCGCAACCCGGACGTGGTCGTGCTCGACGCCGACGTGTCGAAATCGATGCGGACGAACGACTTCGCCAAGCGCTTCCCCGAACGCTCGTTCAACTTCGGCATCGCGGAGCAGAACATGATGGCCGCAGCCGCGGGGATGGCGACCACCGGGCTGATCCCGTTCGCGTCTACCTACGCAGTCTTCGCCTCGCTGCGTGCGCTCGATCAGGTGCGCAACAGCATCCATTACCCCCGGCTGAACGTCAAGATCGCAGCCTCCCACAGCGGCATCACGCCCGGCCCGGACGGCGTGACGCACCAGGGGCAGGAGGATCTTTCGCTGCTGCGCGCCATCGCCAACTCCACGGTGGTCGCACCCGCCGATCCGGTGAGCGCGAAGCTGGCGGTGCACGCGGCGGCGGCCTATGACGGGCCGGTTTATCTCAGCTTCACGCGCGATCCCGTCCCGACGATTTACAGCCCGGACTTCCCCCTGCGGCTCGGTCGAGCGGTGGTGGTGCGTGACGGGTGGGACGCGACGATCATCGCGCTGCGCGATCTGGTGGCGCACGCGCTGGTGGCCGCGGCGCGGCTGGCCGAAGCGGGATTGGAAGTGCGCGTGATCGACTGCCACACGCTCAAGCCGCTGGATGTCGAATGCGTGCTGCGGGCCGCTCATGAGACGGGCGCCATCGTCACGGCCGAAAACAACGTCATCTTCGGCGGCCTGGGCAGCGCGGTCGCCGAGGTGTTGGTGGAGAATCACCCGATCCCGATGCAGCGAATCGGCGTGCGTGATATCTTCACCGAGTCCGGTCCATATCTCGCGCTTCTGGACAAATACGGGATGTCGGCGCGGCACATGGCGGAGGCGGTGCGGCAGGTAATGGCGCGCAAGAGGCGCGCTTGATCCCTGCCGCTCATTTGCTCACACGGTGTTAGTCGGATTTTCACAGGCGCTCAAGGCCGGTTTTATTTCGGAGTGTCATACTGGAACGGTGATCTGCGACCGGAGCCAGCCGGAGAAAGGACCCTGCATTCGATTGAGAGAGCGTCCCAACCGTCCGCTAATGGTAAGCCAAGAACCGTCACATTTCACCAAGGACAAGGAGACTGCTTCCATGGCTCAACGTATCACCCGTCGAGACTTCTTGCGGCTCGGTGGAGCCGTCGCCGCTGGCGCCACACTCGCAGCATGCGCGCCAGCACAAGCCCCTGCGCCGGCACCCGCGGCGCCCCAAGTCGTCAAAGAGACCGTCGAGGTGCAAAAGGTCGTTACCGCGACGCCCGCGCCGCTTGCCGCCCCCGCCAAGCTCAACGTGACCGGCAAGCTGACCATGAAGCTGCGCGCAGCGTTCATGCCGCAGGGGAACGAGGTACTCAACGCCTTGATCCAGGACTGGGGCAAGAAGAACAACGTCCCGGTTGAGGTGGATATTGTCTCGATGAACGACTTGCAGACCATCGCGGCGACCGCTGTCGAGACCGGCGCCGGGCCAGACATTATCGAAATCAACCAGGGGACGGCGCACATGTACGCAGCCAAGCTGGCCGACGTCAGCTCAGTGTGCGATGACCTGGGCAAGCGCCTGGGCGGATTCTATTCGGCGGCGGACGAAGCGTGCGTGGTCGGCGGCAAGTGGCTGTCAGTGCCGCGCTTTTTTGCGCCGCACGCGATCAACTATCGCACTGACCTGTTCAAAGAGGCCGGTGTCGATCCGCTGCCTACGACGTATGACGAGCTGTTGACCGCCGGGCAGAAACTCATGGACGCCAAGCTGGCCCCCATCGCCTTCCCGTTGGGGCACGCCGTGGGCGACGGCAATGATTGGCTGTATGCGATCCTGTGGTCGTTTGGCGGCTCCGACGTAGCCAAGGACGGCAAGACAGTCGCGATTGACTCGCCCGAAACGCGCGCCGCGATCGAATATGTCAAGAAACTGTTCGCGGTCATGCCCAAGGATGTCACATCGTACAACGATGCGTCGAACAACACGGCGATGCTGGCGAGCGCAATTTCGGCCACCAATAATGCCTCGACCATCTACGGCACGGCCCGCAACCAGAACACACAGTTCAAGACCAAGGACGCGGCCGGCAAAGAAGTCTCGCTGCCATTGCACACCGTCATCAACCACTTCCCGTATCCCAAGGGCCCCGCCGGCAAAGTGACCTATGGCGAGTTCATGTCTTCGGCCATCATGGGCTATTCCAAGAACGTTGACGCGGCCAAAGCGCTGTTGACGTATCTGAACGAACCGGCGCAAATGAGCCCGTGGATCATGCCGAACCTGGGCTTTGTCTTCCCGCCCCTCAAGGCGTACAAGGACATGCCCCTGATGCCGTGGAATACGGATCCCAAACTGGCGGCGTTCAAGGACTATGCCGACACCTGCCATCTGCCGGGCTACCCCAGCACCAACTTTAACGGCGGCACGCAGGCGTATGCCAAGTGGATCGTCGTGGACATGTTCGCCAACGCGTGCATGGGCAAGACGGTTGACGCGGCCGTCGCCGAAGCCAAGACCCAACTCCAAAGCATCTACAAGTAGGCTCCGCTTCTGATCCAGAATTGCGGCGGGGCAATCCCCTGCCGCAATTCTTTTGAACGGCTCGGCGCACCACCGGCGCGGGAGAGCACGATGAGTGTTTCTGCAATTCCACCCAAAAAGAAAAAGGGGCTCTTCCAGTCCCTGACTGCCTGGCTCGACCGCGATTCGACGCTTGGCCCGGTCATGATCGCCCCGGCGGCGATTCTCCTGATCGTTCTGATCGCCTATCCCTTCGTCTCGTCCATTTATCTATCCCTCACCAATCGCGTGATCGCCCGCCCCGATACGGGTCAGTTCATCTGGTTCAGGAACTATGCCGAGTTGCTCAAGGACAGCATCTTCCTCCAAACCACAGTCAATACAGTCAATTACGCCTTTACTGCCGTATTCTTCAAGCTCGTGCTGGGCATGTTGATGGCGCTGGTGCTGGATAACGTCAGGTTCCTAAAGAACGTTTTTCGGGGCGCGCTATTGCTGCCGTGGATCGTGCCAGTATCACTGAGCGCGCTGGGCTGGCTATGGATGTTCAACCCGCAGTTCAGCGTCCTCAACCATCTCTTGCTGGATATGGGCCTCATCAAAGAAAAAATCAACTGGCTCGGTACGCCAGCCTGGGCCATGGCTTCGGTGCAGTTGGTCAACATCTGGCGCGGCGTGCCTTTTTTTGGCATATCGCTGCTGGCGGGCATGCAGGCCATCCCC
>JALOOE010000689.1 GCA_025454565.1 Anaerolineae bacterium | reverse complement strand
GGTTGGCGCAGACGATGCTCGAGCACGCGACGTCGAGCGGGCTGCCGCACGCCGTCGGATTGTCACACTACTTTCTGGGCGTAGTGCACTACTACTGGAATGAATTGGATGCTGCCAGGCAGCATTTCAAGGAGCTCGTCGGCAAACGCTTCTCTGTCCATGCGCAGGCCGCACGCAATGGCATGATCGGCATGGCGCGGGTGCATGTGGCCAGGGCAGAGATCGCCGCAGCCTGGTCGGTCATGGAGCTCCTTAGCCAGTTTGATTTGGATCGTCTGGGGCAGGATGGCGATGACGCGCGCTCACTGCGCGCGCAACTGGAGTGCCGGCAAGGTGACCCCGAATCGGCCTTTCGCTGGGCGAATAGCTACGCAGCCCCAGTGGTCGGCCGGTCGCTGCTCACGGACGCGGATGTGCAGTCGGCGCTTGACATCCTGGATGCGATGCTCGAGATTGCTCGACGCACCTTCAGCATTCGATCCCAGATCGAGGTCCTGGCCCTGCGAGCCCTGGCGCTCGAGATGCAAGGGAAAGCCGATGCTGCAATCGCCGCGTTGCGGCAGGCGGTGGAACTCGCGCGGCCCGGCGGATTCATCCGGGTTTTCGTCGATCTGGGGCCGCCCATGCAGACCATGCTGCTCGGCCTTGCAAAGCAAGGCTTTGCCGAGACCGTACGCCCCATCCTGGTCGCGTTTCCTGAGCCTCATAAAGAGATCGCGACCCGTGATGCCGGAACCAGGCTTCACGCTGCTAACGCTAAGCTCTATCAGCCGCTTGTCGAACCCCTCAGCGACCGCGAGCTGGAGGTCCTGGCGTTGTTGCGCGAGCGCTTGAGCAACAAGGAGATTGCCCGCCTGTTGGGGCTTTCGCCCGCGACCGTAAAGCGTTACACAGTCAACATATACGGGAAGCTCGGCGTCGGCAAACGCAGCGACGCCGTGATTAAGGCAGCCGCCCTCGGCATCCTTCCTCCGCGCTGACCTTCCTGTTGCTCCCGGTTGACCGCCATCACCGTTTATCACCCTTTCCTCACCCTTTTGGTGGTATCACGCCCCAGGGTTTAGCGTTACACTGCCAGCATGAAAGCTGTGCTGCCTCCGAGTCGTACCGGGTTTGACCGGCCGGCGACGTACCGAATCGGCATCCAGGGTCGCGTCCCGGCCAGATGGCGTGATCGCCTGGATGGCATGGCCATCACTGAATACCCGGCGGAAGCCGACTCCCCTATGACCACACTGGTAGGTGAGCTGGCCGATCAGGTCGCCCTGGCCGGCGTGCTCAACACCCTTGTCGAGTTGCATCTGTCAGTGGTTTCGGTGGAGCGCTTATCCGCCACATGATGCTTCTTGAAAGGAGAGAGTCAATGACTTTCGGACCCATCGACTTCATCGCACTGGAGTTCCCCGGCAATCGGTTCAAGGGTGAGATTCTCCCTGACCTGTTCGAGTTGGTCGACAAGGGGATCATTCGCATCATCGACCTGGTCATCATCATGAAGGATCAGGGTGAGATCATCGTGCGGGAGCTGCGCGAGCTGGATCCCGCGCACATCGCGATGTTCGACCCGCTGCAGGCCGACGTGAGCCAGATGATCACGGATAGCGACATCGCCATGATTGCGGAGCAGCTCGCCGACAACAGCACCGCGGGTATTCTGCTGATCGAGAATCTGTGGGCGAAGAAGACGCAGCAGGCGATGCTGGATGCCAACGGCCGGCTGGTCATGTTCGAGCGCATCCCACATGTCGTGGTGGAAGAAGCGCTGGCCGATATCGTGGCGCTCGCCACTGCTTAGGTTGCGAGATCCATCTTTCGGCGCCGCGCTCGAGCGCCACTCCCATGTACAGCCACTGTCAAAGCCAATCGAGATCATAGGAGGATCATATGTTACGAAGACGAAGACCGCTGGTCCGTGCCGCGGGTGTCGTGGCCACCACCGCCGTAGTCGCCGGGACCGCGGGTGCAGTCCACCACCATCAAGAACAGAAGTACGCGCAACAAAATGCGGCTGCGCAGCAACAGCAAGATGCCGCCTATCAGCAGGGTGTGGCGGACGCGCAGGCGCAGCAACAGCAGTATGCGCCACCGCCGCCGCAGTATGCGCCAGCGCCAGCGCCAGCGGCTGCCGGGCCTGACCTGACAGCCCAATTGCAGCAGTTGGCGCAGTTGCATAACGCCGGCGTTCTGAGCGACGAGGAGTTCGCTGCCGCCAAGCAGAAGCTGCTGGCCGGGTAACGGTCTGTCCCAGAGCTTGCCCTGGCCGGTCTCCTGATACGGGTTGCACCCGTGCCCCAGTGTTTGGGGCTGAGCCAGGGCTGGACTCAAGAAAAGGTCTGTTCGTTCGCTTCAAGCAATCCAACCAACAAGGAGAGGAAATCATGACTACAACAGCCGCACCATCCGCAACATCCATGCAGACGAAGCAACGCCCGTGGTGGATGACACTCATCATGGGCATCCTGTCTTTCGTCGTCGGCGCCATCCTGCTGTGGGCGCCGGCCAAGAACAAGGTCGAGACCTATCAGCTCCTCATCGCAGTGCTGGGCTTTTACTGGCTGATCGGCGGCATCGTCGGCATCATCTCGATATTCGTCGATCACACGGCCTGGGGCTGGAAGCTCTTCATGGGCATCATCAGCATCATCGCCGGCGGCTATATCGTGATGTACCCGGTGGCCGCCGGGGTGGCCTTGCCGAGGCTCTTCGTGCTGATCCTGGGCCTCTGGGCGCTCATGCAGGGGATCATCCTGCTCGT
>JALOOE010000072.1 GCA_025454565.1 Anaerolineae bacterium | reverse complement strand
CCAGTCCAGCCAAGCGCCCCGCGCAACACGTTGCGCATCGCATCGCCATGAGGGAACCTATGCCTGCCACACCAGAATCCGCGCCCGCCGGCCCACCCGGTCTCAGCTTCAGTAAGCTGTGGATCTACACCAACTATGACTGCAATCTGCGCTGCTCGTACTGCCTCGCCGAATCGGCTCCTGGCGCACCCCGGCGCGCCATCGGTCTGGACGCCGTCCGGCGCCTGGTGGATGAGGCGGTCGAGCTGGGTTTCGCCGAAGTCCATTTCACCGGCGGCGAGCCGTTCCTGCTCGACGACATTTACGCGATGCTCGCCTACGCGTCGGCACGACTGCGCACCGGCGTGCTGACCAACGCGATGCTGCTGCGCGGTCGCCGGTTGGAGCGGCTGTGCGCCATCGCCAACGATCGGCTGCGCATCCGGGTCAGCCTCGACGGCGCGACCGCCGAAGATCATGACGCGTATCGCGGCCGCGGCTCATGGGCGAAGACGGTGGAGGGCATCCGGCTGCTGCGCGAGGCTGGTTTCCGGGTGTGCCTGAGCACGACCGAGACGCCCGCCAACACGCTGCGGCTGGCCGAGATCTGTGCGCTGCACCGCGACCTGGGCATCCCGGAGGAGGATCACTTCGTCCGGCGTGAGCATGCTCACCCTGGTCCCTGAGGTGACCGTTAGCGCCGAAGGCATCTTCTGGCACCCGCTCTCCACCGACCCAGATATGCAGGTGAGCCGGGAAGCCTTCCCGCTGGCCGATGCGGTGGCCCGTATCGCTCAACAGGTGGATACCATCGCCCGTACCGGCGTCGCGCCGCCGCTGGTCTTCCGCTGAGGCTGACGCGCCGGCTCCCGTCGGGAGCTATTTGAAAAGGTGAACCACGAAGACACGGAGAGCACGGAGACGATATGAATGAAACCTTCGGGCCCTCTGGAGCTCTGCGCACTCAGGATGGAAAGCATGGCTGAAAAAAACATCATCATCGTCTTCAAATCGGACGGCATGGGCGTGACCGACAATCAGGACCTGCGGGAAGTGCTGGCGCGCAGGTTCCTGGCATTGATCACCGATGCCGGGATGCTGCCGAAGGCCATCTGCTTCTACACCGACGGGGTGAAGCTGGTGTGCGAGGGCTCGCCCATCTTGGCTGAGCTACAGGTGTTGGAGCAGCGAGGCGTGCACCTGATCATCTGCAAGACTTGCCTGGACACCTTCGGCCTCGCAGACCAGGTGCGCGTGGGCGTCGTCGGCGGCATGACCGACATCATCACGGCGCTATGGCGTGCCGATAGCGTGATCGAGCTCTGAACCGGCCGCAACGGTCGCAATGGTATCTATTGGCCGGGTTGTTTATCCGCCTTCGGGCGATACCTGGTCGCATCACTTTTTTTGCGGGGAGGCATCATGCGTATCACCAAGCTGGAAACACGCTTCATCAAGCCGCGTTGGAGCATCGTCAAGATACACACCGATGAGGGGATCGTGGGCATTGGCGAGCCGACGCTCGAAGGCCGGTGCCAGACTATCGCTGCCGCGATCCAGGAGATCGGTCGCTACCTTGTCGGCCAGGACCCACGACGGATCGAGCATCACTGGCAGGCGATCTACCGCGGGCAGTTCTATCGCGGCGGCCCAATCCTGTGCAGCGCGTTGTCAGGGATCGAGCAGGCGTTGTGGGACATCACCGGCAAATGGCTCAACCAGCCGGTGCATCAACTGCTGGGCGGCGCGACGCGCGACAAGATCCGTGTCTATGGCTGGCTGCACGGCGAGACCTTCGGGGATTACGTCGCTAGCGCCAAGACCGGCGTCGCGCGCGGCTTCACGGCGTTCAAGACCGGCATCAACGGCCCGGCCAACATCGTGGATTCGCTCGCCTGGGTCGAAGAGAATGCGAATCGTTTCGCCGCCATCCGGGAAGCTGTGGGGCCGCAGGTGGACGTGGGGATCGACTTCCATGGCCGCTTGAGCCCCGCCATGGCGATCCGGATGGCGAAGGCTCTGGAGCCGTACTATCCGATGTTCATCGAGGAGCCGGTGCTGCCAGAAAACGCGGACGCGCTGGTCACGGTCGCACGCAGCACCAGCATTCCCATCGCCACCGGCGAGCGGCTGTTCACCAAGTGGGGTTTCCGCGAGGTGCTGGAGAAACAGGCCGCAGTCATCCTCCAGCCCGACATATCGCACGCGGGCGGCATCCTGGAGTGCAAGAAGATCGCGGCGATGGCCGAATGCTACTACGCAGCGGTCGCGCCGCACTGCCCGCTTGGGCCGGTGGCGTTGGCCGCCTGTCTCCAACTCGACGCGTGCATCCCGAACTTCCTGGTGCAGGAGCATGTCACGCTGGGCGACGGCTACCTGAAGAAACCATTCGAGATCGTGGACGGCTACATCGCCGTGCCGCAAGGACCGGGCCTGGGGATCGAGCTCGACGAGGATGCGCTGGCCGACAAGGCCTATGACGGCTCGTGGGAGACGCCGCGGCTGTGGCACGGCGATGGGTCGGTGGCGGACTGGTGAGCAGCGAGACAAGGAGGATAGGACGCGGATAGTATGACCTCTTATCCCCGGCCTACCTCCGCGTCACGGATTCGCCTCTGCTCTTTCCGTATCCACGACACCCTCGTTCGCCGCCTCCAGGCTGGCAATCTGATCGACCGGCGCGATCTTCCAGAAGAGCTGGAGTTGGGCGTCCCAGTCGTCCAGGATGGCGCGGGCGCGCGGGCTTTGCGTGCGGTCGAAGTGGCGCTGGATGAGCGTTTTCAACTCGGCCCGGTCCTCGGCGCGCTCGACGCGACGCAGGCGGACGAGCTCCTGATTGGTGTGCGTGGTCATGCGGTCGTGCCGGTCGTAGACGTAGGCCACGCCGCCGGTCATCCCGGCGCCGAAGTTGCGCCCCGTCTTGCCCAGCACCACGACCGCGCCGCCGGTCATGTACTCGCAGCCGTGATCCCCCACCCCCTCGACCACCGCGCGCGCGCCGGAGTTGCGGACCGCGAAGCGCTCGCCCGCCCGGCCGGCTGCATAGAGCTCGCCGCCCGTCGCGCCGTAGAGCGCCGTGTTGCCCAGGATCACGTTGTGGTGCCAAATGTACGGGGCGTCTTCCGGCGGCCGGATTGCGATCGCGCCGCCGCCCAGCCCCTTGCCCACGTAGTCGTTCGCCTGCCCGGTCAGATGCAGGTGTAGCCCGGTGACGCCGAACGCGCCGAAGCTCTGCCCGGCCGAACCGTAGAATTCGACCACCACCGTCTCCGGCGCAAGGCCGCGACTGCCGCGGCGCAGCGCGATCTGCCCCGACAGCCGGCCGCCGATGGTGCGGTCGGTGTTGCGGATGTCGTAGCGCAGCCGCGCCCGGCCGTTGCAGGCGACCTCGGCCAGCGCGTCGAGCGTCAGCCGGTCGTTCAAGCTGCTTTCGCCGGGCCGGCCGCCGCTGTTGCGAGCGTCGGTGTTGCGCCGTGCATTACCGGTGTCCGGCGCCCACAAGAGCGGCGAGAGATCGAGCTTGTAGCGCTCCGCACTGCCCGCCGCCTGCTCCAGAAGCTCGGTGTGCCCGATGATCTCATCCAGGCTGGTCACGCCCAGATCAGCCAGGATGCCGCGTACCTCCTCGGCCACATATGTCAGAAACTCGACTACCATCTCGACCTTGCCGGGGAACTTGGCGCGCAGGTCGGCGCGCTGCGTGGCGATGCCGACCGGGCAGGTGTTGTTGTGGCACTGCCTGGCCATCCGGCAGCCCTCGGCCACCAGCACCGCCGTGCCGAAGCTGAATTCGTCGGCGCCGAGCAGCGCCGCGATCACCACGTCGCGGCCGGTCTTGAAGCCGCCGTCGACGCGCACGCGCACCCGGCCGCGCAGTCCGTTCACCAGCAGCGTCTGCTGCGTCTCGGCCAGGCCCAGTTCCCACGGTGCACCCGCGTTCTTGATCGAGCTGAACGGCGACGCGCCGGTGCCGCCATTGTAACCGCTGATGTGGATCACGTCGGCCTGGCCTTTGGTGACGCCGGCGGCGATGGTGCCGACGCCCGCTTCGGCCACCAGCTTCACCGACACGGCCGCGTGCGGGTTGACCTGCTTCAGGTCGAAGATCAGTTGCGCCAGGTCTTCGATGCTGTAGATGTCGTGGTGCGGCGGCGGCGAGATGAGCGCCACGCCCGGTGTCGTGTGGCGGATGCGGGCGATTTCCGCGCTGACCTTGTGACCCGGCAACTGGCCCCCCTCGCCTGGCTTCGACCCTTGCGCCATCTTGATCTGGAGCTCTTCCGCCGACATCAGGTAGGCCGCCGTGACACCGAAGCGGCCCGAAGCCACCTGCTTGACCTTGTTGTTGCGGTCGGTGTGGTAGCGTTCTTCGCCCTCGCCGCCTTCGCCGGAGTTGCTCAGCCCGCCCAGTGCGTTCATGGCGGTCGTCAGCAGTTCATGTGCCTCCGCGCCCAACGCGCCGTGCGACATCGCAGCGCTCGAGAAGCGGCGCAGGATGGCCGCTGTTGTCTCGACTCGGTCAAGCGGGATCGGCTGCCGGCGGCCCGTGACGATCCGCAGCAGGTCGCGCAACTCGGTCGGCGGGCGGCCCTGCACCAGATCCGCATAACGGCGGTAGGCGGGCGAGACGGAAGACGGAAGACGGAAGACGGAGGATTGAGGGTCGTCCGTCCTCCGTCGTCCGTCCTCCGTCGTCGCTCGTCCTTCGTCCTTCGTCGGTCTCGCCAACCCCACGACCTCATGCAGCGCGCGCACCACTTCGGGGTTATAGGCGTGATACTCGCCGCCGCGGCGATTCTTATAGAAACCGTAGCCGTCGAGTTTTGGCTCGTCGGATGCGCCGGTGGCGACGCCATCGGCGTCGCCATTAGCGCGGCCGCTGGCTCCGGGAAACGCGTTGCGGCGCCAGGCTAACACATCCTCGGCCATGTCGATGAAGCCGATGCCGCCGATGCGGAAGTCGGGCGTGCCTGGGAACGCTTCCTGGATCAGCCGTTCGCTCAGGCCGAGCGCCTCGAACACCTGCGCGCCGCAGTACGCGTCGAGCGTGGCGATGCCCATTTTCGACATCACCTTCATGATGCCCTTTTCGACCGACTTGACGAAGTTGTGTTGCGCATCGTGCAGCGACATGCCGGTAGCCGCGCCGCCAGCCTCTGCCCAGGCGTTCTCGACCGCCGCCAGCGCCAGCCAGGGATTGATCGCGTTGGCGCCGTAGCCGGCCAGCGCGGCGAAGTGGTGCACTTCGCGCGGCTCGCCGCTCTCGACGATCAGGCTGGCGTGCCAGCGTTCGCCCGCCTCGATCAGGTGATGATGCACGGCGCTGACGGCCAACAGCGACGGGATCGGCGCGCGCTCGGCGCTCACGCCGCGGTCGCTGAGGATCAGCAGCGTACAGCCGTCCTGCGCCGCACGCTGCGCATCGGCGCACAAGCGCCGCACGGCCGGTTCCAGCGCCGCCGCCCCCTCTGCTGCGGGCCACGTCGCATCGAGGGTGATCGAGTGGAAGGTTGCAGGTTGAAGGTTGAAGGTTGAATCGCTGTCTGCAGTTAGCCGTTGCGGATCGGCGATCTGCTGATCCGCCGCTTCGCCGCTTCGCTGATCCGCCGTTTCGCCGCTTCGCTGATCCGCTGATCCGCCGATTTGCTGATTTGCTGATTTGCTGATTTGTCTGATAGCCGCCAGCTCCGCATCCGTCAATATCGGGCTCGGCAGCTCCAGCAGCCGGGCAGCCTCCGGCGTCTCGCTCAGGATGCACGCGCGGCGGCCCAGGCGCTGGCTGAGCGACATCACCATCTCTTCGCGCAGCGAGTCGATCGGCGGATTGGTCACCTCGGCGAAGCGTTGCTTGAAGTAGTGGAACAGCGGCCGCGGCACGGCAGACAGCACCGCAGTGGGCGTATCGTCGCCCATCGAGCCGATCGGTTCCCGGCCTTCCTCCCACATGGGCCGCAGGATGACGAGTTGCTCCTCGCGGGTGTAACCGAACGCGGCCATAAGAGATTGCAGATTGCAGAATTCAGAATTCAGAACGGAACTGCTGGACTCTGAAGCATGATATTCTGCCTTCTGCCTTCTGCGCTCTGCAATCCATTCCAGCGTCACCAGATTCTCTTCCAGCCACTTCCCATACGGCCTCCGCTCCACGAACCGTTTGACGATCTGGGCATCGTTCTCGATGAGACCCGCCGCGGTGTCCACCGCGAGCATCTCGCCGGGGCGGAGGCGGCCCTTCTGCACGACGTGGCTCTCGTCCACCTCCATCGCGCCCGCCTCAGAGGACATAATCACGATGCCGTCATCGAGGATGACGAAGCGCGCCGGGCGAAGACCGTTACGATCCAGCACACTGCCGACGACCGTGCCGTCGGTGAAGCTCAGCGCAGCCGGGCCGTCCCACGGCTCCTGGAGGCAGCTATGGTAATGATAGAAGGCCCGTTGTTCGGGGGTGGCGTCATGCGTGTTCTCCCACGCCTTGGGAACCATCATCATCAGCGCATGGCGGATATCACGTCCTGACTGCACCAGCAGGTCGAGCGCGTTGTCGAGCTTCTGCGAATCGCTGCCGTGCGGCGCGATCACCGGCGCCAGGATGCTCGCGTCTGCGCCCCACTCCTGTGCACAAACCAGATCGGCCTCCTTCGCACGCATCCAGGTGAGGTTGCCCTCGAGCGTGTTGATTTCGCCGTTGTGGCACACCATGCGGAACGGCTGCGCACGCTCCCAGGTGGGGAAGGTGTTCGTGCTGTAGCGTTGATGGAAGACGGCGATGGCGGTCTTGAACTCCGGATCGCGCAAATCGGGATAGAAGTTGGGCAGTTGCGGCGCGACGAAGAGACCTTTGTAGACGATCGTTTTGGCCGAGAGGGACGCGATGTAGAAGTTGGTGATGCTTTCGGCCCAGGCGCGCTGTGTCGCGCGCTTGCGGACGAGGTACAACTTACGCTCGAATTCGTTGCCAGTGGTGACATCGCCAGCAGGCCGGGCGACGATGATCTGCTCGATGTAGGGGCGGAGGTTCTGCGCCCACTGGCCCAGCGCGTCGCCGTTCGCCGGCACATCGCGCCAGCCGAGCACATCCAGGCCATACTCCCGCACGGTTTCATTCAGGATCTGGCGCGAGCGCTCGCGATGGTCGGGGTTATGACGCGGCAGAAAGATCATCCCGACCGCCAACCGATCGCGCTCCGGGGGCGTGATGCCCTGGTGGGTCAGGTGGCGCGCGATGATCTCGTAGGGTAGCTGCGTCAGTACGCCTGCGCCGTCGCCGCTCTTGCCGTCGGCCGCGACCGCGCCACGATGCGCGTGGTTGCAGAGCGCGGTCAGCGCCAACTCCAACACGCGATGGCTGCGCTCGCCCGATTTTTGCGCGACGAAGCCGATGCCGCACGCATCGTGTTCGAAGCGCGGGTTGTAGAGTGAGCCGTGGGCGTCGATGCCGTTGGGTAGGTGGGTCGGGTGAAGGTTGAAGGTTGAAGGTTGAAGGTTCTCTGTGCCTATAGCCACGCGCCGATGATCCATGCTTCCTCCAAATGAAAACCCCTCCGGCTGCGAACGTGGCAGCGAGGAGGGGCAGCTTTGCGCCCGCGAGATTCTCCGTAAACGCGCCGGTGACGACCTCGTCGTCGGCGGGTGAGTGCGGGGAGTTTAGCAGGGATGCAGACGCTTGTCAAATGATGTGCGGACGCGACGGCAACCTCAAACAGTACCGATCGCGCCTATTCCGTGGCCCGTTCCACCTTCTCGTAACCTACCACCTCGACCACCTGCTTGCCGTTTTCCGTCACCCAGATGCCGCATTGGCTGCCCTGGGGACTGGTATCGATCGTTACTTCGCTGCCGTCGAACCGCAACGCCGGGTGGTAGTGCTTCGCCACCTGCTGCGAGTCCCCCTGAATGTAGTGGCCGATCAGGCTGCGGCGGAAGCGATCCTGCGTCCGGTTGGCGGACGAGCCGTGGACGAGCTGGCCGTTGAAGAAGAGCACATCGCCCGGCTGCATGCGGGCCGGGATCACCGGCGTCCCTTCCGGGATCGGCACGGTGATATCCGTGAAACTCTCCTGCGTGTTCGCCTGGGTGGTGCAGAGGATCGGCCAGCTCTGGCTGCCAGGCACGACGTTCAGACAGCCGTTCGCCTCGTCGATCTCGTCGAGCGCCATCCACGCCGCGACGCAGGTGCCGGGCTGCGCCCGCAGGTAGTAGTTGTCCTGATGCAATGCCTGGCCGCGCGCGCCGGGCGGCTTGAAATAGATCATCGTCTGCACGGCGAACGGTTCCGCGCCCAGAAGTTCGGTCAGGGCGTCGCCGATCCGTCGATCCAGCAGCCAGTTCAGGCTGATTTCATCCCAGCGATGCATCTGCAACATGCGCGGATACTTGACGAGCGGATCGGACGGGTTCGCGCCGGCGAAGCGCGTATCGCCGGGGACCCGCCGCTCTTCGTTCAACCGCATATAGTGGTCGCGATAGGTTGCGGTTTCCGTGGGCGAGAAGAGGCCACGGACGATCAGATAGCCATCACGGGCGAATTGCGCTTTCATCTCAGGCGTCAGCATATCTTCTCCTATCAACACAGCCGATTTCTATGATAGAATATAGACGAATTGGTCTTGGAAAGGAATGGCATTGGCTGCTGTGAATATGCACGATTCTGCTATTGTGGCCTCGACATCGCCCGTCGATACGCCCGCGCCGCCTCCCGGCTTGCTGGTGGCCGACTTCTTCTCGCAGGGCGCAGGCTATCGCAGCCGCCGCCGGATGGGCACGCGCGATTGGCTGATCACC
>JALOOE010000688.1 GCA_025454565.1 Anaerolineae bacterium | reverse complement strand
CGCATCCGCGGGATGGTGACGATCAGCGCCGATGACCTGATGCAGCAGCGCGCCTGGCCGGATGCGATCGGCTACGGCAGCTTTTTCATCGACATCCACAACCCGGCCGGGCCGGGCATGAGCGGCCAGACGTGGCGGCCGCCGGCCGGCTTCCACTACCAGATCCCCTACCGTGCGCTCGTCCCGGAGCGCGTGGACAACCTGCTGGTCGCGGGCCGCTGTATCTCCGCCGACCACGTGGCGCTCGGCTCGCTGCGCATCATGGTCACCTGCATGGTGATGGGCGAGGCGGCGGGCGCTGCAGCGATCCTCTCGCTGCACGAGGAGGTCGCCCCGCGCGAACTCGATGCGGCGCTGCTGCGCGAGCAGCTCCACCGCGGCGGCGCGATCCTGGACGAAGGGGATATCCGTCGCGTCGAACCGCCCCCCGTGGTTAATGCGATCATCAAACAGCAGCGGGAGAAGACGGCATGAATGCCTCCAGCGAAGACCTGACCGAAGACCTGACAGGTTTTCGAAAACCTGTCAGGTCTATGACTTCTCGCGAGCGCCTCTTCGCCGCACTCAGCGGCGAGCCGACCGATCACGTCCCGATCTGGCTGCTCTTCCCGTATCATCGCACTGGCTACTACGGCGACGTGCGCGACGAGCCCTCCTACCGCCCTGTATTCGAGGCGTCGAAGCAATACGCGATCATGCTCAATCGGCGCAACCCGCGCGTATCGCTCTTCGCGCCGGAGGTCAAACAGTGGCACGAGGCGTGGACCGAGGGAGCCGAGCGGATCGAGCGGGAGTTTTTGGAGTATCAGGGCAGGCGTCTCTATTCCGAGATTCGGCGCCACAGTTGGGGCACCGACATCAAGCGCCTGCTTTGCACGGCCGACGACCTCGAATTCTACTGCTCGCTGCCGCTGAACGGTCGGCGCGCTCTACGGCGTGTCGAAACTGGAAGAGTACGCGGTCTGGTCGCTGACCCACTCCGACCTGATCGTGGATTGGTTCGACCGCGTGATGGTGCAAAAACGGCTGGTCTATCGCTACTTCCTGGAGCGCAAGCTGGCCGAGGTTTACTTCCTGGTGGGCAGTGAGCTAGCCAGCCCGCCGCTCGTCAGCCGAAAGACCTTCCGCCGCTGGATCGTGCCCTATGCGCGCGAGCTGATCGAGCTGATCCACGCTCACGGTTGTCACGTGATCCAGCACTACCACGGCCAAATCAAGCTGATCCTGCCCGACTTCCTGGAGATGGGGCCAGACGCGCTGCACACCATCGAGGCGCCGCCCATCGGCAACTGCACCTTCAGCGAGGCGTTTGACATTGTAGGCGACAAAATCGCGCTGATCGGCAATATCCAGTATGATGAGTTTCGCGCCCTGACCCCGGACGAGATGCGCCGGGCGGTGCTAGCGGTGCTGGGAGAGTGCCGCGGCAAGCGGCTGATCCTCTCGCCATCCGCCGGGCCGTATGAGGAGAGCATCACCCCGGAGATGGCGGAGAACTACCTGGTGTTCATGGAAACCGCGTGGGAGTATCACGCGTAGGGGCGAAGCAGTCCTACCCGAGCCCCTCGTTAACCACAGTCTCGCGTCTGATGGCGCGTCTGTCGTCACGATAGGCCTGCCAGGGACTGCTTCGCCCCTACTGTCATCACATTACCAGAAGGGCATTATGGTCACTAAAACTCACTTCGACATCATCGAGCACGAAGCCGACCTGTGCGTGGTCGGCGGGGGGATTGCGGGGCTGTGCGCGGCAGTGGCGGCCGCCCGCAACGGCAGCCGGGTGATCCTGATCCAGGATCGCGCCGTACTGGGCGGTAACGCGTCGTCCGAGGTCCGCATGTGGATCTGCGGCGCGCGCGGGCCGGACAACAAAGAGGCGGGCATCCTCGAAGAGCTCATGCTCGACAACTACTACCGCAACCCGACCCTCAACTATCCGATCTGGGACACGGTGCTCTACGAAAAGGCGCGCTTTCAACCCGGCCTGACGATGCTGCTCTCGTGCACGTGCAACGACGTCGCGATGGACGGCGACCGCATCACCAGCATCCGCGCATGGCAGCTCAACACGCAGACCTGGCACATCGTCAAGGCGCGCTACTTCGCCGACTGCTCCGGCGACTCGGTGCTGCGCATCTCCGGCGCGGAGTATCGCTGGGGCCGCGAGAGCCGCCACGAGTTCGACGAGGCGCACGCGCCCGCGGTGGCAGATCGCAAAACGATGGGGAACTCGATCCTGATCCAATTGCGCGAGATCGCCGAAGGGGAGCACCGGCCCTTCATCCCGCCGGCCTGGGCCATCAAGTACGACGAGAGCAATCTGCCCAATCGGCCCCTGAAGCCCGAAGGCCACAACTTCTGGTGGCTGGAGGTGGGCGGCACGGGCGACACCATCGCCGATACCGACGCGAATCGCGATGAGCTGCTCAAGATCGGCTACGGCATCTGGGCCTACATCAAGAATCATCCCGATGGCCGCGGCCGGCGCTGGGAGCTGGAGTGGATCGGCAGCCTGCCGGGCAAGCGCGAAAACGTGCGCTACATGGGCGATCACATCCTGACGCAGAATGACGTCCTGGCGGGCGGCCGCTTCGACGACATCGTCGCGTACGGCGGCTGGCCGATGGACGACCACCACCCGGACGCCATCCACTATCCGGGCGAGCCGACCATTTTCCACAAGGCGCCGTCACCCTACGGTATCCCGTATCGCAGCCTCTATTCGCGCAACATCAGCAACCTCTTCTTTGCCGGACGCAACATCTCAACGACGCACATGGCGCTCAGCTCGACACGCGTGATGGGGACGACGGCGCTGCTCGGGCAGGCGGCGGGCACGGCGGCCGCGGTGGCCGCGCGCCACGGGGCTTCGCCGCGCGGCGTGTACGAACATCATCTCCGTGAGCTGCAAGAGACGCTGATGGATGACGACTCATGGCTGCCGGGGCTGCTGCGTCCGATCCCGGAGATCTGCCAGGAGGCGCAGCTTTTCGCCTCGGTCGGCGACCCGGAACCGCTGCGCAACGGGATCGACCGGACATTGGGCAAAGAGGACAACGGCTGGTGGGCGCCGCCCGGCGAGTCGATCACCTACTACTTCGGCTCGCCGATGAAGTTGAGCACCGTGCGCATGGTGTTCGACAGCAACCTGCACAACCTCAAGCGGATGCCGTGCAGCTATCCGCTCAAGGGCTACGATGTGAAGATCCCCGGCATGATGACGCGCGCCTTCGATCTGGAGATCCTGGACAGCGCCGGACAGTGGCAGATCGCAC
>JALOOE010000071.1 GCA_025454565.1 Anaerolineae bacterium | reverse complement strand
CCCGCTAACGCGAATCCGCGTCGCCGCTGGGGGCTTCCAGGAAGGTCTTGAGAACCCGCCCAACCCGCTCTAGCGATGCAGGGGCGACCTTATCGGCCGTGTCTTGCGTAGTGTGCCAGTATGGATAGTCGAAGTCGATGATGTCGGCCGCAAGAATCCCCTTTTGGAGGAACGGCGTATGATCATCGATCATCGTGTGCTTGTAAGTTGGCAGGAAGTACTTCTCGTATCCCAGCTTGGCAGCAATCGCCCATAGCCTATCCTGAAGCGCCGGCGACGAGTTGCGCTCCTTATAGATCTGCTGATCGGCATCGCCGACCATGTCGACGACAATCACGGCTTGCGGCATGATCTTGAGGTTCTGCGCCATATACTGGGAGCCGGCGATGAACTCCCACCCATCGAGTCCGCCGTTGTCTTCGGCATCGAAAAAGGCCAGCCACACCTCGTTATTCAGCTTATTGCGGTCCAATGAACGCGCCAGTTCCAGCAGCACCGCCACTCCGCTGGCGCCGTCGTTTGCGCCCAACACCGGCTCGGTGCGTTTGGCTCTCTGTGGATCGTTGTCGGCCCGGCGCCGCGTATCGTAGTGGGCGCCGACAATGACCACCGGGCCACTGCCGGTTTTGCCGATGATGTTCCGCCCCTGGACGCCGCGATATGTGAATGGCTGGATCTCGACCTGCCAACCCTGGTCGCGCAGCTTCTCGATGATGTAGTCACCGGCACTGACATTGGCCGCTGAACCTGTCGGCCGCGGGCCGATCTGCGTCTGCATCAGCACGTGGTGATACGCTGTTCGCCCTTCGAATTGCGGCGGCGGCGGCGGTTTCGGCACGAAACCATAGGCAACGGTTCCGAACCAGGCAAAAACGCCGACCAGACCGATGATCAGGATGGCTTCCAGCCACCGTTCACGTAACCGAGCATCTAGGCCTGCGAGACGTTGCTTCATGGCCTAATCTCGCTCTTCGCGCCGATTGCGGAATTCAAGACGCAGTGGCGTGCCTGAAAACGGATAGACGGCGCGAATCCGGTTTTCCAGAAATCTGGCATAGGAAAAATGCACGAGCTCTCGATCGTTCACGAAAACGACGAACGTTGGCGGTTCGATCTCAGCTTGCGTCGCATACAGAAACTTGAGCTGTTTGCCCTGTCGATTGGGCGCTGGATGAGCGGTTACAGCATCCCGGATCAAGCGATTGAGCTCGCCGGTCGGAATGCGCACCTTGCGCTGGGCTGCGACTGTCAACGCCAAGGGCAGTACCTTGCTGACGCGCAGGCGTGTCAGCGCCGATACGAACAGCACGGGCACGTAATCCAGAAACTTCAGATTCTGTCTGAGCTGCTGGGCAAAGATAGCAGCCGTGTCGGTCTCCTTCTCCTCTACTGCATCCCACTTGTTGACGATAAGCACCACGCTCTTGTAGGCGTCCAAGATGAACTCGGCCACGTGCGCGTCCTGCGCTCTGACGCCCATCGTGGCGTCGATTACCAGCAGCGCTACGTCGGCGCGATCGATGGCCGAGACAGCCCGCAACACGCTGTACTTCTCCACACCGCTCTCTACGTGGCCACGCCTCCGAATACCCGCAGTGTCGATAAGCGTCACATCCTGGCCTTCCCACTTCAACGGCGTATCCAACGCGTCGCGCGTGGTACCGGGGATGGGACTCACGATGGCTCGATCCTGCTGCAATAGAGCGTTGAGCAGCGAGGATTTGCCAACGTTGGGCCGGCCTACGATCGCGATGTGGATGCCATAATCCTCTGGAGATTCCTCTGCCGGCGGAATCTGCGCTACGATCTCATCCAGCAAGTCGCCGGTCCCCGTGCCGTGATGGGCCGAAATGGGAAAAGCCTCGCCCAAGCCGAGCTCGTAGAACTCAAGCGCGTTTTGCCGGCGAGCTTCGTTGTCCGCTTTGTTGACTGCCAGCACCACTGGTCGGCCGGAACGTCTCAGTATCTCGGCCACGTCCTGATCCGCGGCAGTGATTCCGTCCTTCGCATCGACCAGGAAGACGACGACATCAGCCTGCTCGATAGCGACCTCAGCCTGCTCTCGGATCTCGCGCACGAAATCACGCGAAGAGGCGCTGAGCGACTCGGGTTGCCCCCCCTTCTGACGCGCCTTGTCCGTGCTGGCTACATCGAGCCCACCGGTATCGACCACAATGAAGGACTGGCCTGACCATTCCGCCTCGCCATAGAGACGATCGCGGGTGGTGCCTGGCTCATCCTGCACAATAGCACGTCTCTCGCCGATCAAGCGATTGAAGAGGGTGGATTTGCCAACGTTGGGTCGGCCCACCAAAGCAACGATTGGTTTGCGCATTAGTTACCTCAAGGCTAACGCCGAATGCCCCCCGGCGTCGCCGTCGGCTGGCGTGCTTCACTCGTCGTTGCGCCCGAACCGAGCGGACGAAGTGCATCCGCAGGGCTCGGCGTACTCGTGAGCGGCGCGCCGATGATGATTTCGATCGTCTGCGGTGACAGACCTTCGACTTTGATGCCTTCCGGGGTCGGCACCTTAGGCTCGATTGCATGGACGCCTGGCCCCAACCCGGTGAGGTCCAGGACCACAGGCGCTGCGTCGACCTTGAGATCGTCCAGCTTGGGCACCGGCCCGGATAGAAACACATTGACGGTGTCAATCCCCAACGTATAAGTCAGCCCCGGCGCCAGCCCCTGGATCACCGGGCGGCGCTTGATACTCTGCGAGCCGAGGATCGGTTGAATGTTGACTTGGACATTGACGCTCTGCGTACCCAGCGCCGAGATATTCTCCGGCAGACGCAGCGGCACTCGTTCCACTACGTCCGCCTTGGCGTTCGAGATCTCCACAGGAACAGTAATGTAGCCGCTCAGACTGCTGATGATCGCCGGATCGCCGAACAACATGATGAGCTTCGGGTCGGCTGATACGCCGCTGATGGTATAACCCGATGCCGGCCGGCCGTTCGGCTCCACAAGGATCGCAGTTTCCCGATAGCCCGGCAATTGAACGACCGGGACCGAGACGAATACATCTCTGGGCGTCAGCGAAACGAAGCCCACCGGATCGCCCATCTCGTTGCGCGGCGCGACGCGCATATTTCGTTCCACCGTGGATCGAGCGCTGCGTAGATAGATATCCACGCCCGCCGACTCGACCTGATCCACGACAGGCGCCGAACCGGACACGGTCACATGGGTAGGCGTCACAACGGGCGTCTGCCAATCGTAGCCGAAGGCTGGGGCGTCCAGCACATTCACCTGCACAGGCACTGACTTTTCCCGCTTCTCCTCCAGGCGCACCCGAATCTTCTGCGGGTTCACCGCCAGAATGTGTACTTCGGGATCAGGCGGCTTCACCTGCACCCGCACGTCATACTCGCCCGCCGGCAGGTTCGCCAGATCGACCCAGGCTGTGAAGTCGCGTGCCTGCAGATCACGCCAACGTTGTTTCGACGCTCGAACCTCGACGCGCACCTGCCCCACCATCTCGCCGAAAACGCTGAGGTTCTCAGTAAGCCCGGTCCGGTTTACGGCAATGGTTTCTGCGAACCAATCCCGCGGATTCTCTTCTCGGACCGCCACCAGCCAAACCGTGATTGCCAGCAACAGCGCCAACCCTATCGATCCGAGGTTTGAAAGCCATTGCCTCATGCACTACTCCCGGTCGTACCGGTGAACAGTCGACGCGGTCGATAGAATCCTTCGATGACGCGACGTAACCGCTGGCCATCAAGCCGCCGCACGATGCGTCCATTGCGAGCCACTGAGATGATGCCGGTCTCCTCAGATACTACGATAGCCAGCGCGTCGTTCTGCTCGGTGATGCCGGCCGCGGCTCGATGGCGCGTACCTAACGAGCTATCCGCCAGCGTGCGCGCCGTCAGTGGCAATAAACATCCCGCGGCGACAATCTGATCGCCGCGGACGATCACTGCGCCATCATGAAGCGGCGTGCCGGGAAAGAAGATCGTCGTCAGCAAGCGCGCAGACACCTTCGCATCGACGCGTTCTCCGGTCTCGATGTACTCCTCCAACCCCGTTTCGCCTTCCAGCACGATCAGAGCGCCCGTCTGCTCACGCGCCAGCGATTCTACGGCGATAACTGTTTCGAAAATCGCTTGCTGGATAACGTTCTCTCGGGTAGCACGTCCGATGATCACCCCCGTGCGACCGAGGCGTTCGAGCGCGCGGCGCAACTCCGGTTGAAAGATGACCGGGATCGCAACCAAAATCATCGGCAGCATTGCTCGCACCAGCCAGTTGAACGCCGTCAAGCGACTGGCCGCGATAGTGGCCACCAGTGCCACGACCAGAATGCCTCGCAAGAGCGAGACTGCCTGGGTACCCTGAAATAGTCGAAGAATTCCGTAGAAGATCAACGCAACCAGGAGGATATCCACGATGCTCGAAATGGTCGGCATCGGGATCGTGCCCATGAAGGCGCCTACCGTAGATTGCCACAGATCCCCGAATCTATCCACCACAGTGCCACTTACCTCAGGGCGGCGGCAGAGAGCAGCATCCCCGCCAGCCACCAGGGGCCGCTCAGCCTCAACGCCCCCCCAACTCCGGACGCCATCACTCGACTCCGCCAGAGCCCCATCGCCGGCGGTAGCAGGAGCGCAGTCACGAGCACCAATACCTGCGGTTGTTCGAGACCGACAAGGGCCACCAGAACTGCCGCCTGACCGAACCAGGCGGCGAACGTGCGGCTCCCATCCGACAGATATGCTCTGCGCGCGCCCCACTGCAGCGCCGTGAACGCGACGCCCATCGTCACGCCGGGCAGCAGCGGCGGCATTGTGACCGGCAACTGGAACGTATCACGGGCAAGAAGTAGACCTAGCAGCCACGGCAGACCGACGTTCAGCAACGCATCGCAAACTGCCGGCTGCTTGTCGGCTCGTCCCAATGCCCACGCCCACACAATCACCGCATAGGCCAGGATGCTCAGCAACAACGCGGACACACCTAGGAGCAGACTCAGCATGCCCGTGAGCGCCAGTGCTGCCATCAACTCGCGCCAACTCGCACCAGGCGCGATATTATGTAACATGCCTAACGCGCGCCCCGCCGGCGATTGCGGCTGGAAATAAGGCAGGCGATTGTCCTCGGCAAGCTGATTCGCGCGATCGGCATCGTCAGCGGCGGTCAACCGCCAGAACACACCCCACACCGAATCGGCAAGGATCGCCGCTCCCACCAGGCGCAGGGGCATGGCGTCGCCCAATAGCGGCGCGCCACTGGCCAACGCGCCGGCGAACACCGCCCATGCCGGTCCTATGCGCCATACACCCGGACCGATAGATATGCCAAGACCGATCAGAGGCCCCGCCCCTGCCCCAAGTCGCGGTCGCCCTGACTGAGCGGCATCAAGCATGACGTCTCCAAAGCAGAATTGGTTGCACTGCGATGGTATTGTAACAAGCGACGCGCTGACCGTCAAATGAAGGCGGAAGACCGGCCCAGAACAGCCTCAAGATTGCTGGAAACCGAGGGAGGTGGATCGCTGGAGCGAAAGAAGCCACAGAAGGCATGGTGTGCGCCCCGACGACGCGCTATGGTTCGACGAGGCGCACATTATGTCACGTAATTAGCCCACCGGCCGCTCATCATCTGGCGGCGTTTCGTCTACAGCGGCGACAACCCCATCGGATCCGGCCGAGCTGGCCGGAGTTGAAGGCAACTCAGCGAGCGCCGGCACGCTGTCGAAATCGTCGCTCGTCGCCTGGCCGGCAGTCTTGCCGTCATCGAATGACCGTGTGCCGAAACGTGTCAATACTACTGCGCCCAACCCCGTACAACCGAGGATCAGGCCGACAAAGAAGCCGATGCAAGCCGGGAGTTGCGTGAGCAGGGTGATCAGAAACACGCCGAGCGCGACTTCGCCAATGGAAGACGCATTCCGCACATTGAGCGCCTGCAACAGGCGTTGCCCCAGCCACAGGCCCACAGCTACCCACCCGACGAGCCAGGCTGCGCCAAGCGCCAGCCAGACGAGCAATCCGAGACAACACGCGAGCAGCAGCAGTAACCCGAGCAACACACCAACGGCCAGGGTCAAGAGGCCCATCCCAAAGCTAACGAATGCGCCACGGGCAGCCGCGCTCGCTACGCGCCCCATCGCTCGCGGAGCAAGCGCGAGAAGCACCACACCCAGCAGAGCAAGGAATAGCGCGGTCCCCAGTGTGCGGAATTGCCATGCAACTATGGATGCAAGCACTCCCCACACACCGGCCCGCTGCGGCTCCCCGGCTGCCGGCAAAGGCGGCCAGGGCCGTTCTGAACGGAATGGGCGGTCAAACTGCTCTAGGAACGGCAGTGGAATCGTACCTCCGAAAACTTCCCCGGACACGATGGCGCCCGACGAACGGCTCACCGAGCCGCCGAATGTCGCGACATCGCCCTCCACGACCGCAGTATCTTCCAGTGATATTGACCCGCCGAAGCCGGCGACGTTGCCCTGCACGGCGCCGGCTACCGTGACGTCTCCACCGAAGACCGCGACGTCGCCGCGCACCACGCTCCCATCTTCCAGCGTGGCAGATCCGCCCAGGACAACCAGGTTGCCGTCGACCTCCTCGCCTTCCGACAACACAAATGCCTGGCCGATCACCAGACGATCACCGCCGATCGGCTCCTGAGCCCACACCCCAGGCGTGAACAGGAGCAGAATCACCAACACCAGCATAGATAATTGCGCGAGCTTCCGCTTCATGATTCTCCCCTCCCCTGATATCTTGGATTACGGTGCGCGAACTCTGCCGCAAACACCGGACGGCGCGTGGCCAGCCACAGCCACACCCCCAACAATAATCCAGTCGCAACGAGATAGCCGCCGATGCCGATCCAGATGGAGAGGCCTGCGGTGGCAAATGTCACCTCCACGTTGCGCACCGGCCACAGGATCGCGCTGAGCACGTGCGCGCCCGCCGATAGCACCGTGCCGGCCTGAACCGGGTGCGTAATTCCCCACCAGACGGCCGTGACCGCAAAGAGCGAAACGAGCGCCGCGATACCAAGCCACGCTATCAGCAGGCCTGCCCCTAGCCAGCGCCCCCACGTGCGCCGACGATCTCGCTCCTCGATCCGCGCCGACACGCGCAGGGCCAGGTCGACAGGCGGAGCCAGCATCGGCTCCGCCTGTAAGTCAGCATCAAACGCCTGCCACGCTGCCCAAACGGCGGCACAGTCCGGGCATACCAAAACATGTTGGCGCAGTTCTTCGTCCGCGCCGGCAGCAGCTTCGCCGTCCAGAATCAGAGACATCACCTCGGTATATCGGGCATGTGTCGTCACTGCTCACCTCAACGCTGATGCGTCTGCGACGATTGCTGGGTGAACCAGCGCGCGTCCGGTAATCTGCGAACGGGGTCGATGATGCAATCCAGAATCTCAGTGTTCATACTTTTCCATACGCACCTTCGCCTTGAAGGTTGCAGATTAGTCGACGAATCGTGCTCCATGTATAATGGAGTCACCGCTGCTCTTTCAGGAGTTCCACCGTGTCCACCCAAGCTTACGTTGCCATCGAAGGCGCCATCGGGGTCGGCAAGACAACCCTGGCCCGACTTCTCGGCCAAGCCTTGTCCGCCGAAGTCCTATTGGAGGTTTTCGAGGAAAACCCATTTCTGGGCGATTTCTACGCCGACCGGGCGCGCTACGCCTTCCAGACCCAAGTCTTTTTTCTGTTGAGCCGCTATCGCCAGCAGCACCGCGTGATCGCAAGCACTCTATCGCGTGGCTCGCTCATCAGCGACTATCTGTTCGCCAAGGATTGGCTGTTTGCCCACCTCAACTTGGTTGGCGACGAGTTGGCGATGTACGAGCGCGTGCACGCCATCCTGGGACAGCAAATCCCCGCGCCCGCCTTGGTCGTATATCTCAAAGCATCGACGGATACGTTGTTGCAACGCATCGCGCATCGCGATCGTAGCTACGAGCGCCAGATGGAACGCGGTTATCTCGACGATCTGCGCCTCGCCTACGATCGCTATTTCGCCGAATACACTGAGGCGCCCGTGCTCACGCTCGATACCGATGGCCTGGATATCGTGCAGGACATCGATGCGCGTGGCGAGGTAATCACCAGGGTCAAGACCGCACTGCGCGTCGACAATTATCAGCTATCCCTGCC
>JALOOE010000070.1 GCA_025454565.1 Anaerolineae bacterium | reverse complement strand
TGGGCGGCGGTTCGGGCACGCTCTCGCGGCCGTAGCCCACCGGCCCTTTCCCCGCGGTGCGCAGCCCGTGTCCGGCGTAGGCTTCGATCAGGATATCATAACGGGTGCCCGCTTCTCCGGCCAGCGCAAGCGTGATCTCGGTGTGCTGGCGGTCTACGGCGCCAACCAGCCGGCCGTTGATCCACACCGCGCTCTCGCCGCCGGCGTCCGCGCGTAGGGCGATGCGGTGTCCCGCGGCTTCCGCCGGCAAGGAGCATGTCCCCCTGAACCAGCCGTATTCCCACTTGGCGCCCCACTTCGTGCCTGTGGGCATGGGCAGGAATGCGCCAGCCAGCGCCTCATCAGGGGTCAGTTGGTCTTTGGTCACGAAGCCCCTGAGATCGACTACGCTCAGTGGGCGATAGAAGTGTTGTGGGAGTTCATCGCGCCAGTTCGTGACGCGGCGCAGCCATTCAGGGTTGAGGGACATGGGTACGCTCCTTTGCCGTAGGTTTGGGATATCGCGATATCGGGGATGGTTTCGATGTCCGATGAAACGTGATGCGTGAAACGTGAACGCCAAAAGTCTATCACCCCACCGCCGATTCGTCAAAAGAGAACCACCTGCGTAAGTTCGTCGCAGGCACGAAGTAGTGTAAAATGGTCATCATGTTTGTAGAGAAACGCGTTCCTACCCTGCCTCACGCTGAGGCGTTACTCAGTGAGGCTTACGAGCGCAATCCAGGTCTCTGGGCGATGCACTCGCGGTACGTCGCGCTCGCCGCGCGGCTGATCGCCGAGCGCCATCCGCTGCTCGATGCGGATGTGGCGGAGGTCGTCGGGCTGCTCCACGATATCGGCCGCCGCGAGGGTGTCACCGGGATGCGGCATGTTCTATGACCGCCTGATCCTCCTGTGCGATTCGCTGGCGATGGCCGAAGGCTTCGTTTTGATGGAGAAGCGTATGCTGGATGTGGCGCTGCGCTATGGCGGCGTGAACGAGCACACCATCGATAAGTGGCGGGAGACGTTCCGCATCAAGGCCAGTTTCGAGGCCGTGATCGGCTGCCCGGTGTACGCTTTGCTGCCGGGCGTGGTGGAAATTACCTTTGGAATGCAGAAGGCAGAAACCAGAGTGCAGAATGATTAGTGGCAAGCGAGTTCTGCCCAGATCTTCTGCATTCTGCATTCCTCGTTCTGCGTTTTTCCTTGTGGAGGCATGAGATGCGCGTGTTCATCGGTGGGGTCATGCAGGCATCCAATCACGGCAAAGGGATCGTCGATCAGAGTTATCGCGGGCAGATCGCCAGGGCGCTACAGGCGCGTTGGCCTGAGATCGAGGTAGTCGATCCGTTCAGTCTGCATCCGAACAGCGTGGAATACGATGATGCGTCCGCCAGCGAGACGTTGTTTGCCATGGTGGATCTGGCGGCGCACAGTGACCTGGTGATCGCGTATGTGCCTACCGCGAGCATGGGTACGGCCATGGAGATGTTCGCCGCCTATCAGCGCGGCGTGCCGGTGATCACGATCTCGCCGTTGGCGACCAACTGGGTCGTGATTGCGCTCTCACGGCGCATCTATCTGGATTTGCCGTGCTTTCTCGACACCATCGCGTCGGCGGAGTCGGTTGAGGCATTGGTCTGATGGTTTGACAACAAGAAACGGCTGCACTAGAATGCCACACATCGTGCCCCTGTAGCTCAGTGGCAGAGCGAGTGCCTTCTAAGCACAAGGCCGCAGGTTCGAATCCTGCCAGGGGTACTGGGTTCTGAATGCTCGCGGCATCCTCAATGGTCGCCCCTCGATGCCACCTCAGGAACGATCATCCGCTGCGATGAACCGAAATGGCTCTGAGCCGGATGCAGCCGGGACCACCGTTACCTTCCCGGCAGAAACGCGTCTCCATATCTAGCAAGGAGGTGATTCGATGAAACAGATTTGTGTCTTTGTTATGACGGTGCTGCTTCTCTCGGTTGCGCTCTCGGGTTGTGCTGGGGGTAAGGCGCCCTCGCCGGCAGAGAAGGCCGCAGCTACAGCCGAGAAGTCGGCTGCCACCGCGCAGAAGGCTGCCGAGCTGGTCGTGATCACGAAGTCCGCTCCGGTCGCCGGAAAACCGGCTGCAACGGCTACGAAGCCAGCGACACAGACAGCTAAGTCGACAGCGTTGCCACCGACCACGGCTGCTAACGTCGAGGATACGCTCTCAGTGGAGCGCCGAGATGCCGGTCTGGACAAGCTGAAGTCCTATCGCTCTCAATGGCGCGGGGAGTGGAAGTCCACCGAAGCCGGTGTGACGCAGAGTACCGCTTGGGATTGGTTCGAAGAGATCTCCACGGTTGACAAAGCGCATCACTGGGGCAGCAAGATGACCGATTCGAAGTCAGGGAAGCCCACATCGTTCGAGTTTTGGGAGATCGGCGATACCTCCTACATCATGACCACCGATGAGCAGGGCGCGCAGGAGTGCATGGTGTTCTCCGACGAGAGTCAGGTCAACTCGACATCCAAGGGCCTGATCGCACCGGGCACGCTCGGCGGGGTCAGCGGGGCGAAATATGCCGGCACAGACACCGTCAACGGCATCCGAGCCAAGCACTACAAGTACGATGAGAAAGCCGCTACATTGGCCGGGTTCGGCAAGGTCAGCGGGGAGATCTGGGTCGCCGAAGATGGCGGCTATGTGGTTAAGGATACCTTGAACTGGCAGGGTGCGGCGGGCCTTTTCGGCGCCGGAGCAAAGGGTACCGGCTCGGGAACCTGGACGTATCAATTGCAGGATGTCAACAAGCCCCTGGCGATCAAACCGCCTGAGATTTGCGAAAAGGGCAAGGTTGACGTGCCTGTGATGGCCGATGCGACCGAGAAGGCGCGCATGGGGCCGATGTTGACCTACAAGACTGCGGCCAAGTCGAAAGACGTGGTCGATTTCTACATCAAAGCGATGGCGCAGGCCGGTTGGCAGGCAGAAGGGGAGCCGCAGATCGCCGACGAGATGAACACCCTGGGTTTTACCAAAGATGGCGCGACGGTTCAGATCACCATCATGCCGACCGATGGGAAAACCCAAGTCATGGCAACCATCTCCAAGGACTGATATGAATATGCACAAGGGTGCGTGGCCGGCCATGGTCACGCCATATGATGACGCGTTACGCATCGATCGCGGCGCCTACGCCGCGCTGATCGAATGGTATATCGCCCACGGCGTCGGCGGGCTCTACGCCAACTGCCTGACGAGCGAAATGTATCTGCAGGAGGGTGCCGAGCGGCTCCTCCTGGTTCGTGATGCTGTGACAACGGCAGCGGGCCGGGTCCCGGTCGCGGCCACCGGCAACCTTGGCGACACGGTTGAGGCGCATATCGCGCTCTGCCGGCGCGTGGCGGACGCAGGCGCCGATGTGGTCATGCTGGTCGTCCCGGAGTTTCACGATAACGACGCCGATCTGGAGCGCTATTTCCTGACGATCGCCGGCGCAGTCGAAGCGCCTCTGGGCATCTATGAGTGCCCAGTGCCGAGATCCTATCATCTGGGGGTCGCGCTGGTGGCGAAGCTGGCGCGCACCGGGCGCTTTGTCGCCTTCAAGGAGACGAGCGAGGACTTGACGAAGATCGTCGCGCTCCTGCGAGCAACACAGGGCACGCCGTTGGCGCTGCTTCAGGCGAACACGCCCTACCTGCTGGATGCCACGCGAGCAGGCGCGCCGGGCAGCATGAGCATCGCTGCAGCGTGGTTGCCCGACCTGGTGGCAGCGGTGATCGCGGCCGGACGCACGGGCGACCCGGACGCAGAACGACTTCAGGCTGAGCTATGCGCGCTGGAGATGGTGCAGCGGGTCGTCCACCCGCAGGGTACCAAATATCTGTTGGGCAAACGCGGGGCGCCGATCACGACGGCCTCGCGCCATCCGCGCTCGCCGCTGACGGCTAATGTGGTGCGCGCACTGGAGTATTGCGCTGCCGTTTGGTTTGACGGAATGGGCGAGCTGATTTGTTTGCGGACTGCGTAGATCATGAACGCGCGGGCGACGACCGAGGAACTTCCGGTCGTCGCCCGCACCCGCACCTAGAATAGTCGCAATATCTGGTCTGGCTGAAACTGAAACAACCGGATCAGCGGCTGCATCCACGGCTGTGCGAGGACCAACGCGCCGAAGGACGAGTGGGCGACCGTGCTGGCAGTCGAAGTGGCCCAAGGTGCGACAACGCGTACGGTCAGCGCGAATGCCGCGGCGATCTCCACGGGTTTGTGGAACGGCGCGGACCCAACCACGAACGATGACTCCTTGCGGCGCGAGCTCAACAGCGGCCGCAGTGCCAAAATCAACGCACTGACCGTCACCAACACCAACACCCATGGTGGCACTATCTGCACGATGAAGAGCGATACGAATGCTGCGAAGAGTCCAATCGCCAAGCAGACCGTCGCCAGACGGCCCGCCGCCCGTGGTCCCAAAACGCTTGCCGTGTGGGTCACCCCGGCCCGCCTATCGCCTTCCAGATCGCGCAACTCGTTGAACAACTCGCCGTAGGCGCTGATCCCGACGGACATCAGGAATAGCCAAAAGAAGCGCGGCCCCAACGTGCTGCTGAAGGTGAAGTATGCCGCAGCAAACTGAAGACCGGCGAGCATCAGTGCATGGGAGATAAGATCGACGAACGGGATGGCCTTCAGGCGCACCGGACGCCACGAGTAGAGGAACGCGATCAGCAGACATACCGTGCCGATCACGAATGGGCCCATCCCCAACAACGCATAGAGCGCAGCCGACAAGGCTGCCACGATGAATGACGCAATATACGCGGCGCGGTACGAAATCATCCCCGCCGAAACCGGATTGCGTTGGGCTTTGGCCGCGTCGAGCGCATCGTCCACGGCGTCTTCCACGTCGTTGATCATGAACGCGAACGCGACTGCCAACTCATTCGCCAGGAGCACGATCCCGAGTTGCCAACTGAACTGCCCATATGCCGCGATCGCACCCAGGCTGGTGCTCACCACGACAAACGACAGGTACTCCCGGTAGCGTGTCAGCCGTATTAAGCCGTTGATGGATGCCTTCAAGTTGAGCCTCCTTTGGAATCAATAGCTGCTTGGAGTTTGAGGCGATTCTCACGCGTCCGTGTGCGATGAAGCACCACGGAGGATTATAGCATATTTATGACGCGTGATACCGGTCTTTTTCTATACCCAATGGATGCGCCTACGCGATGAAGTGCGCTATCACGTCTCCGGGTGAGGCGTTCTTGTCTTGCTTCAGGCGGCAGTGTACATGCTGTTTGTAATTTTCGCAAACCGAAACCTTTGACAAGCGCGCGATGCCCGGCTACAATGACCTCATTCGACACGGATTACTCGCTATGAAGGAGCGATCAAACAGATGACGCACGCTGCTGACATCATCAGTTCTCCGCGCTTGCTGCTGGGGCCTGGCCCCAGTATGGTGCATCCGCGCGTCCTGCGGGCGATGGCGACGCCACCCGTCGGCCACATGGATCCGCAGTTCTTTGCGATTATGGATGAAACGCAGGCTCTCCTGCGCCAGCTCTTCCAAACCACCAACCGGCTGACGTTCACTCTGCCCGGCACCGGCAGCGCCGGCATGGAGGCAGCGCTCCTCAACTTCCTCGAAGCGGGCGACTCGGCGCTGATCTGCGTTGCCGGCTTCTTCGCCGAGCGCATGGTCGAGATCGCCGGGCGCGCCACGACGGACGTGCGTCGCGTCGACGCGCCCTGGGGTCAGCCGATCCGGCCCGAACAGGTGGAGGAGGCGCTGCGGGCGCGGCCGGCTAAAATCGTCGCCATCGTTCACGGTGAAACGTCGACCGGCGTACGCCAACCATTGGCCGATATCGCCGATATCGCCCACCGCTATGGCGCGCTGCTGCTGGTCGACACGGTCGCGTCGCTGGGCGGCGTCGATCTGCCTGTCGACCAGACCGGTATTGATATCTGCTACACCGGTTCACAGAAATGCCTCAGCGTCCCGCCCGGCCTGGCGCCGATCACGGTCGGCCCGCGTGCCGAAGAGGTGTTGCGGGCGCGCAAGACCAAAGTGCAGACCTGGTATCTCGATCTGACGCTGATCCAGAAGTATTGGGGCACCGATCGGGCCTACCACCACACCGGACCGATCAACATGCAGTATGCCATGTTGGAGGCGCTGCGCATGGTCGCCGATGAGGGGCTGCTTGCCCGTTTCGAGCGTCATGCCGCCGCCGCGCAGATGCTGTGGGATGGCCTGGAGGCGCTGGGCCTGAAGCTGTTCGTGCCGGTCGAGAATCGCCTGGCTACCCTAACCACCGTCCTGGTGCCTGAAGGGGCCGATGACGTGGCGATCCGCCGCCAACTGCTCCTGGATTACAACATCGAGATCGCTGCCGGCCTGGGACAGTACAAAGGCAAGCTCTGGCGGGTCGGTTTGATGGGATACTCGGCGCGGCCGGAAAATGTGGCGACCTTGCTCGGCGTTCTGGCGCGGCTGTTGCCGCGCTAGGCGCCCGTCATCGGTTTGGCTCGGCTGTATAAAACGCGTTATAATGCGAAGGAAGCTCAGGAACCCGTTTTCTCCGTGGAAACGGGTTCCTAAACGTCTTGGAGGCGAGCGCTTTGACCTTGTTGCGTGCGGTGGATGCCCTCATGGCCTTCTGGTTGGCGATGTACGGCCTCCAGGCGTTCATCCTGACCTTCCTTTATCTCCGCCATCGGGCAGAGCGGCCCGTGCCGGCCGACATGTCCCAGCAGCGGTGGCCGAAGGTTGCTGTCCAACTGCCCGTCTTCAATGAGCGCCATGTCGTCGAGCGGCTGATCGACGCGGCTGCAAACCTCGACTATCCCGCTGACCGGCTGGAAGTGCAGGTGCTGGACGACTCGACGGACGACACCACTGCATTGGCCGAGGCGCGTGCTGCGTATCACCGGGCGCGCGGGATCGCGGTGCGGGTGGTGCACCGCGCCGACCGCAGCGGTTTCAAGGCGGGCGCGTTGGCGTGGGGCGCGCAGCAGACCGACGCGGAGTTCCTGGCGGTCTTCGATGCCGACTTCGCGCCTCAGCCCAGTTTCCTGCAGCGAGTCATTCCGCACTTTCTGGCCCGGCCCAACATCGGCATGATCCAGACGCGCTGGGCGCATCTCAATGACACCTATTCGCCCTTCACGCTGGCGCAATCATTGGCGCTCGATGCCCATTTCGTGGTCGAGCAGACCGGCCGCAACCGCTCCGGGCTGCTGATCAACTTCAACGGCTCCGGCGGGGTGTGGCGGCGACAGTGCATCGCCGATGCAGGCGGCTGGCAGGCTGATACGATGACCGAGGACATGGACCTCAGTTATCGCGCTCAACTGGCGGGCTGGCGCTCGCTCTACCTGCCCGATGTCGAAGCGCCCGCCGAGTTGCCGCCGCAGGTGGACGCGTTCAAGCGCCAGCAGGCGCGCTGGGCGCAAGGCTCGACGCAGTGCCTGCGCAAGCTCAGCCTGCCGATCTTGCGCAGCGATTTGAGCAGCGCCCAGAAGCTTGGCGCATTGCTGCACATCGCCTCCTACTTCAGCCACCCGCTGATGATCGGCGTATTGCTGCTGTCGTTGCCATTGATCTGGGCGGGGCAATCGATCCAGGTGCCGCTGGCCTTCCTGATGGTGGTCAGCATCGCGCCGCCGCTGCTCTACACCGTCGCCCAGATGACGCTGCATAGCGGCGATTGGCCGCGACGCATGCTCTATCTGCCGGTAATCGTCCTGGTGGGCACGGGCATCGCATGGAGCACCAGCCGAGCGGTCTGGCAGGGGCTGACGCGCTGGGGCGGTACGTTCGCGCGCACGCCGAAGTTCTGTTTGGAGGGTCGCCAGGGCCGCTGGTCCGATAGCGCGTATCGCCTGCGGCCTGATTGGACGATCGTGGGGGAGATTGCACTCGCGCTCTACGCAATTTTCGGCGTCGGGCTGGCTTGGGCGCGCGGTAGCTATGGCGCGATCCCGTTCCTGGGCATCTATGCCGCCGGATTCAGCCTGGTGGCGGTCTTGGGGCTGATGCAGTGGTTGCGGCGCAAGCCGGTTGCGACGCAGGCCCCTATCCACAACCTACGGTAGACAACGATGAAACACAAGGTTCTTGTTCTTCTAGGTGTGTTGGCCGCGATGGCCGCACTGATTTGGGCGGGCGCGCCGAATGCAGCCGCGCAGAGCGCGCCGAAGCCGGTGGTGCGAGCCATCCTGTTCCATGCGGAGGGATGCAGCCACTGCCGGACGGTGATCGACAAGGTGCTGCCCCCGCTGCAACTGAAACACGGCGACCAGCTTCAGATCGCCATGATCGAGGTTTCCGGAAAAGAGAGCTATGATTACTTCCGGCAGATCGAGGAGGCGGCAAAGCTGCCGCCTGAGCGGAAAGGGGTGCCGGCGCTCTTCATTGCGGATCAGATCCTCGTCGGCGACCAGGAAATCCCCCAGAAGTTGCCCGGCCTGATCCAGAAGGGGCTGGCGTCCGGCGGCATCGACTACCCGGCGTTGCCCGGTTTGTCAGACAGGTTGCCGAAGGCCACCGGCGACGTGGGCGCATGCTCGGTCGCCACGCCATGTCCGACGCCGACAGCTCAGCTACTGGCTTTGGCCTCCAACCAGGTCAAAGCGCCCGGGGGAAGTGCACCGGCGGCAAACGCAGCGGCGGCAAACGCACCTGCCGAAGAGCCGGTATCCAACGGCTTCGGGCTGGCGACGGCCATCGCGGTGTTGTTGGCGCTGTCGGTAGTCTACGCGCTCGTAGCGGCGGTGATGGCCGGGACGGGTCGCACGCCGCCCGTGTTGCCGGAATGGACCGCAAGCATCATCCCTGTCCTGTGCGTCATTGGACTGGGTGTGGCAGGCTATCTGACCTTTGTCGAAACGCAGAACGTGTCGGCGGTGTGCGGCCCCAGCCCGTATGCGAAGCTGTTCGGCTTTCTGCCGGTGGGCATTTTGGGGCTGGCGGGCTACGTGGCGATCATCGCGGCGTGGGCCTGGGGACGCTGGGGCAAGGGCATCCTGGCCCTCTACGCGCCCGCCCTGCTGCTGGCGATGGCGCTGTTCGGCGTGCTTTTCTCGCTCTACCTGACTTATATCGAGCTGGCGGTGATTCTGGCCGTCTGTATCTGGTGTCTCACGTCGGCAGTCCTGATGGCGTTCGTGCTGATCCTGGCGGTCGGGCCGGCGATGGGCGTGTTCCTTGGGGAAGAGGCGCCGGGTGACGAAGGCGAGGAGTGAGGTCAACCGATAGACTGCGGCGTCTCGAGTGGTGCCAGGCCGAGTGTGCGGTCGTTTTCGCTGGGATGCTCATGCCACTGGCTCAACGTGGAGTTCAGCGCGTGTGATGTGGCGTCATCCAGCGCCATTGCGGTGCCTTCCAGCCAGGCAGTGTCGGCCGCCTCTTGGGTTAGCATCCGGCGGGCCACCCCAATAGCATCGTCAACGGTTGCCTTCTCCACAGGTGCGATGACATATCCGAGCCTTTCCCGCCAGGCTGCCGCGGCGCCTGCCAAACGCAGCGTTTCGTCCGGCCTATCCACATGCAACGCCAGCCGTGCTGCTGTCTCTAGCATGGCAACAATTGTCCAGTTGCTGCCCAGCTCGCGCTGTAGCCGTAGTGCATCGCTGAGGTGCGCTGCCGCTTGGCGGCAGTCATCCAGATGCATCGCCAGTAAGCCGAGACTGTGTTTCACGTTGGCCAAGATGTCGGTTAGCTGACTTTTCTGGCATAAGGCCAAGCCTTCCAGTAGAACCGAGCGTGCCCTCGCAAACTGACCGAGCCGAATGGATAGCTCGCCAAAATCATTCAGCGTTTTCGCGATACCCCACGACTGCCCCACTTTTCGATG
>JALOOE010000687.1 GCA_025454565.1 Anaerolineae bacterium | reverse complement strand
GCAGCATCCAGCATCATGAAGAGCTCAAACAGATGCTCGCTGACCGGTGGCATCAGCGACTGAATGACATAAACAGCTCGCCCGCGCACGCTGGCGCCCAACTGAATATAGAGATTATCATTGCTGAATCGACGAAAAAGCGTCTGCTCCAACGGCACCGAAAGATACTCTGCGATGCTGGCAGCTAACGCCGGGTGCGAACGACCGCTGAAAATGCGCACGTCGTTCGGATCCAATGTGTGGCACATACGGCCTCCAATGACTGCACGAAAGATTACACCTGCTGTCCTTGTTCGCCCTCCGGCAAGACCTCCCTGCCGCGACTGCCGCCCATGTCCGGGCCGATGACATGAGCCGCGCCGCCCGCGAGTAGCCGATGCGCAGCCGGCGCTGCAAAAGCGAAACGCTGGCGCGCCCCGATTTCCGCACCTCGACGACGGCCTGCGCGTACATGTCGTCCTTGCCCTCCGCGGCATGTTCGGCCGCGGCCATGTCATCCCACAACGGCTGCTGGAGCGCCTCCTGACCGGGCACCCACGGCGGCTCCAGCAGCTCGCCGGCCGTCCCTGGCGCGGCGCCGAGATCGCCTGCGGCCATCATGTCGTCGCCCTGACCGCCTGCGCCCATCATCGCGGCGTCGAGCGGCTCCATCTCCGGGCCGAGAGTGCGCGCGCCCTTCCAATAGTTCACCAGGCGCGACGCCTCCCGGTCGGAAACCCAGCATCCTTGCAGGCGTTGGAGCTTGCTGGCATCGGGCGCCATGTAGAGCATATCGCCGCGGCCAAGCAATTGCTCGGCGCCCGGCGTGTCGAGGATGACGCGGCTGTCGATCTGCGAGGTGACGGCAAAGGCGATCCGTGCCGGGAAGTTGGCTTTGATCAGCCCGGTCACCACATCCACGCTGGGACGCTGGGTGGCGATCACCAGGTGCATGCCCACGGCGCGCGCCATCTGCGCGATGCGGCAGATGTAGCGCTCCACGTCATCCGGCGCCGAGAGCATAAGGTCCGCCAATTCATCGATCAAGATCACGATATACGGCAGCACCGGCTCGCCGCGCGCAGCCAGCTTATCGTTATACGCCTCGATATTACGCGCCGACGCTTTCGCGAGGAGTTTGTAGCGCCGTTCCATCTCACGCGTCGCCCATTGCAGCACCGGCACCGCGCGCTCGATATCCACTACCACCGGCGCGATCAGGTGCGGGATGCCATTGTAGACCGTCAGTTCGACCCGCTTGGGATCGACCATCAAGAAGCGCAAAGTGTCGGGGGTGTGGGTCAGGATCAGAGCAGTGATGATGGCGTTAATGCAGACCGACTTGCCGGAGCCGGTGGCGCCGGCGATCAGCAGATGGGGCATACGGGCCAGGTCAGTTACCGCCGCCTGGCCCGAAACATCGCGTCCCAGGCCGAACTTAAGGGCGCCGCGGCTCGCCTTGAACTCCTCCGCTTCCATCACCCCGCGCAGCGAAACCATCGAGATCTGGACGTTGGGTACCTCGACACCAACGATGTCGCGGCCGGGCACCGGCGCCTCGATGCGCAGCGGCGACGCGGCGAGCGCCAGCGCCAGGTCGTTGGCGAGCGTCTGGATTTGCGACACGCGCACCTTGATGCGCGTCTCTTGCCCCTTGCGATCCTTGCGGATGACGACGCCCGGCCGCAGACCGAACTGCGTTACAGCCGGCCCCTGATTGGCCTCCACGACTTGGGCCGGCACGCCGAAGCTCGACAGCGTCTTTTCGATGATCTCGGCGCGCTTGCGCAGATCCTCGCTCTGGATTTCCTCGTCGCTGCTTTCATCGAGGATTTCACCCAGCACGGGCAGGCGCCAGATTTGGGCGCTGGCGCCGCCAATGACACGTGCGGCAGGCGGGTTCTGGGCCGGCGCCGGCTGGATCGGCGCAGCGACGCTGCGGGTCGATTTGGCGGCTTGCTGTGCCTCAGTCGTCGGGAAGAGCGGGGGAACCTCAGGGGAAGGCTTGGCAGAGCGGAACGCGAGCCGTTCCTTCAGGCCGCGCCACCAGCGCCGCAACGGCGACGACGTTTCCCCCAATGGCAGGGGCGGGTTGGGCTGCGTGCCGTCAGGGCCAGGCGTGGTGCCGCGCAGACGTCGCCACCCCCCGCGCAAGCTTTCTACGACCTGATGCAGCGTCACTCCGATGAACGCCAGAATTGCCCCGACGGCCGCAAGGATCAGAACCACGACCGTCACCGGCACACCCAAGACCAAGACAAGCCCCTGGCTGATCATGAAGCCCAGTGCGCCGCCGCCCTGGCCCGCCAGCGGCTCGTCGCCGCCGACCAGCAGCTCAATGGCAGCCTCGAAGATCACGAAAAGCACGGTGGCGGCGATCAGGCGGCGGGGGGTCAGGAGTTGTTGATCGGACACGTCGCGTAGCGCCAGCCACGCGCCCAGTGCGCCGATCAGGATCGGCACGAACCACGCGCCGACGCCGAATGCAACTCGCATGGCGTTGATGATGGCGCCGGTGAGCGTGCCCTGCTGGGCTGAAAGCATGCTGAGCAACAGCAGGAACGCGCCCACCACCAGGACCGTGCCGATCAGCTCTGCGCGCAGGAGGTGGCTCAGGTTCGGGCTGGACCTCGTTGGCGACTTACCCCGTCTTGGCGCTCGCTTTGCCATGGCTTCGCTCCGCGCAATCGCGCAAATGTTCTATCTGCGCCAATTATACACCTATCAAACGTC
>JALOOE010000069.1 GCA_025454565.1 Anaerolineae bacterium | reverse complement strand
CGGCGGGCGTCATCGTGCTGCCCGACAACGCCGCCGCGGCGCGACTGGCGGGATTGGTCACGCAGGCGCTGCATGAGTGACGACGGACGATAGAGAACGACTTTCGACTGAGGACTTCGGACCGATGACTGACGACACACCCACTTTTGTGCCCGGCCTCGAGCTGGCGCACCGCTTCTATTGGGAGGCGGTGCGACCGGCACTGGATGCTGAATTCCCAGGTTTGAAGCACAGCGCCGCGCTGATCGGCACGGGCTCCGAGGTGCTCGGCTTCGACACGCCGATGTCGACCGATCACCATTGGGGGCCGCGTGCGATGATTTTCCTGGCTGGGCCCGGCTATCAGCAGTATCGGGATGCCATCACTGAACGACTGCGCTGGAAGCTGCCACACCACTTCCTCGGTTACCCGACCAATTTCAGCGCGCCGGATCCTGACGATAAAGGTGTTCAGCTCTTGCGTGCGACCGAGAGCGGGCCGGTGAATCACCGCGTCGAGGTCTACACGATTCGTGGTTTTTTCCGATCCTACCTGGAGTACGACATCAGCGCGGAGATCGAGACGGCCGATTGGTTGAGCTTTGGTGAGCAGAAGCTGCGCTCGATCGTTGCGGGCGAAGTGTTTCATGATGATCTCGGCCTCGACGCGCTGCGCTCCCGCCTCACCTACTACCCGCGTGACGTGTGGCTCTATATGTTGGCTTCGGGATGGCAGCGTATCGGCCAGGAGGAGCATCTGATGTGGCGGGCCGGGTATGCTGGTGATGAGCTTGGCTCGATGATCATCGCCGGCCGTCTGGCGCACGATGCGATGCGGCTCTGCTTCCTGATGGAGCGGCAATATGCGCCCTATCCGAAATGGTTCGGCACGGCCTTCATGCGGTTGGCCGCCGGGCCTGATCTGGCGCCGATCCTGCAGCGCGCGTTGCGGGCCGAAACGTATCAGGAGCGCGGCGAAGCCCTGGCTGCGGCCTATGAGTATCTCGCGGCCAGGCACAACGCGCTCGGAATCACTGAGCCGATCACCGCAACGCGCGCGCTGTTCTGGTCGCGGCCGTTCCAGGTCATCTGGGGCGACCGCTTCGCGGATGCTATCGTTGCGCAGATCAGCGACCCGACTGTGGTTGGAATCGCTAAATGCGGTCTGATCGGCGGCATCGATCAGTTCAGCGATAGCACGGATCTGAAGCACTCCGAATGGCGGCAGGCTGTGCGGGGCTTGTACCGGTCAGATGTCGGTTAGCCCCAGGCTGATCTTGATCGCTTCGTCGACCTGCCGCATGGTTGCAGCATCCAGTTGTCCGCTGTATCGTTCCAGTCGGCGTTTGTCAAGAGTCCGGAGTTGATCCAGTCGGATGGCAGACTCTTTTGAAAGGCCAGCTGCTCCGGCCGGAATGCGAACCTCCGTGGGATATAGCCGTGGCGACAATGATGTCGTGAGCGCCGCGACGATAACCGTCGTGGAGAAGGCGTTGCCAACATCGTTTTGGATGATCAAGGCAGGTCGATGGCCCGCTTGTTCGTGCCCGAAGACAGGGTCGAGGTTAGCGTAATAGATCTGTCCACGGCGGAATTCACGCGCCATTGTCTATTCCTCCCACGGAGCGTTCTGGTCCCACGCTTCTTGCTCTGCGATGAAGAACTCCTGGGCAAGTCGCTGGCTCTCTTCGGCGCGATAGAGGTAGCCTTCCTTGAGCAGCTCGCGCAACTCCTGACGCCGTTGATTCTCAAGATACTGTTCGAGCGCCTCGCGAATCAGTTGGCTGCGACTAGAATTCGTCTTCGTCATCATTGTTTCGATCTGTTGAAGCAGGCTGGGTGGGATTGTGATCATCACCCGCTGCATGGTCGTAGTCGATGCCATGCTGCGCCTCCATATGAACTTAAATCTATACTGCCAGTATAGATGGATTGGTTGCGGCCGTCAATATCGTCAAGAGAGGAGAACCGATGATCGATCTCTTCGGCCAACCCCTGCGTCCCATCAACCTGGGTCTCGAGAGCTTCTACGAAAGCCTGACCGCCCAGGGCGTCGATGCCATCGCTGTAGACTGGCGACCGCCGCTCGACGGTTACGCCGAATTGACGCATACGCGCGACGGCGTTGACATCGACGCGGCTAACGCAGAAGCCGTGCGACGCATCTGCGCGGGCCGGCCGATGCTCGTCGGCATGGGTATTGCGCGTGAGGTGATCCCCGGTTTCGCGCCGCGCGGCCAGGCGCGCATACTGATCGCACACAGCGGCCCGCCGATCGCCTGGGAGCGCATGTGCGGCCCCACGCGCGGTGCGATCATGGGCGCGCTGATCTACGAAGGGCTGGCTGAGACGCCGGAGGAAGCAACCCGTCTCGCCGCATCGGGCGCGATCGAGTTCGCGCCGTGCCACCACTACGCTGCGGTCGGGCCGATGGCGGGCATCATCAGTCCGTCCATGCCGGTGTTCATCGTGCGCAATGAGACGACGGGCCACCTGGCCTACGCCACGCAGAACGAAGGGCTGGGCAAGGTGCTGCGCTACGGCGCATACGGCCCGGAGGTGATCCGCCGGCTCAAGTGGATGGCGCAGACCCTCTACCCGGCGCTCAAAACCGCGTTAGAGGTCAGCGGACCGATCGATCTGCGCAGCATGATCAGCCAGGCGCTGCACATGGGCGACGAGTGCCACAACCGCAACAAGGCCGGGACATCGTTGTTCATCCGGGCGCTTGCGCCGGCGCTGGTCGAGGCGATGCGGGATCCGGCGACCGTGGCCGCAGTGCTGCGTTTCATCGACGGCAATGACCACTTCTTCCTGAACCTCTCGATGCCGGCGATGAAAGCGATGCTGCTGCCTGCGGAAAACATCCCCGGCTGCACGATTGTGACGGTGATGGCGCGCAACGGCACGGACTGGGGCATCCGCATGAGCGCGACCGGCGATCGCTGGTTCACCGCGCCGGCGCCGCTCGTTCAGGGGCTGTGGCTGCCCGGTTTCTCCGGGGCGGACGCCAACCCGGACATCGGCGACAGCGCCATCACCGAGACGGGCGGCATCGGCGGTTTTGCATTGGCGGGCGCGCCGGCTATCGTCAAGTTCGTCGGCGGCACACCGGCCGACGCGCTGAACGCCACGATGGAGATGTATGAGATCACGGCGGGCGAGCATACTGCGTTTTCGATCCCGGCGCTCAATTTCCGCGGCACGCCGGTTGGGGTGGACGTGCGTAAGGTGATGCGCACCGGCATCACGCCGCGGCTGAATACCGGCATCGCTCACCGGGAGCCGGGCCTGGGCATGGTGGGGGCGGGATTGGTGCAGGCGCCGGTGGGATGCTTCGCGGCCGCGTTCGAGGCAGTGCGAACGCTGTAATCTGCGAGTCACAAATGATGACGATGACCCAATTGCGAACTCTCACGGCCACTCGCTACCTGACGCCGCTGCGCGAAGGCGGCTCGTTGCCCGCGGTCGTCGAGGCCGATGACGGCGAATTGTACGTGATGAAGTTCCTGGGCGCGGGCCAGGGCGCTGAGGCGCTGATCGCCGAGCTTGTCTCCGGCGAGGTCGCACGCGTTCTGGGCCTGCGCGTGCCGGAAATCGTGTTCTTGAAACTTGAGCCGGCATTCGGCCAATCGGAGCCCAACGCGGAGATTCGCAGCCTGCTGCGAGCCAGCGTCGGCCTCAACCTGGGGTTGCGTTATCTGCCTCAGGCGTTCACGTTCAACCCGGTGCTGCCGCCCCCGCTAGACGGCGTCTTGGCATCGGCTATCGTGTGGCTGGACGCCTATGTGATGAACGTCGATCGCACGCTGCGGAACATCAATCTGCTCGATTGGCAGCATGAGCTGTGGTTGATCGATCACGGCGCGACGCTCTACTTCCATCACAACTGGGCGAGCGCGGCGTCAGCCTGCCGCTCCGCGTTTACGCTGATCAAAGACCACGCACTGTTGCCCTTTGCCGACCGGCTGATTGAGGCCGATGCCCGCGCGAAGGCGTGCCTGACGGCTCAGGTTATCGCTGGCGTTGTCGAGCTGATCCCTGACGTCTGGCTGCGGGGGCGCACCGTGCCCTTTGCCGATCCGGCAGAACATCGCCAAGCATACGCCGAATTCCTGCTGAACCGGCTGGCGGCGTCCACACTCTTTGTCGCCGAGGCGAACCGTGTCCGAACTGAGCGCATTTGATTACGCGGTCCTGCGGGTGGTGCCACACGTTGAGCGCGAAGAGTTCCTCAACGTCGGGGTGATCCTGTTTTGCCGCCCGCGCGCCTTCCTGGGTGTGCGCATCCAACTGGATGTCGCGCGCCTCCTCGCGCTGGCGCCGCGGAGTGATCTGGCTCTGGTGCAGATACACCTGGATCAAGTGTGTGCCGTGGTCGAGGGGCGGGCAGAGGGCGGCGCACTGGGCCAGATGAGCCAGTCTGAACGCTTCCATTGGCTCACGACGCCGCGCAGTACCACCATCCAGGTCTCACCGATGCACGGCGGCTTGTGCGATGATCCCCAGGTCGCGCTGGATGATCTCTTTGCGCGTTTGGTCGCGTAGATCCAGGCCATCCAGCGAGGGAGGGCGCTTCACGCACCAGGCATCTACTTCACTTGCCGCCGAGTGTCGGAAGACGACGCCACTGCGCGGGCGCCCGCAGCGTGCGCTTGCGGCCCGAGCAGCATGCACCCGTCATGATGTTACCGACCTATTTCGCCTTGCCGGCTTCTGTCGCCTCTGGGATTTCCACCAACCTACCCGTCTTCACGTCGTAGATATACCCATAGATAGGAATTTGCTTGGGTACCAGCGGATGGTTACGAATTCACAGGACATCTGCTGTAACGCTCTTAGTTGGATCCTTGATCGTGAGCCAATCGATATAGTCGCCTTCCGTGGATCCCGGTCCCTTCCCGATATCGCGAAAACCGCTGGCATCGAGCGCGGCGGTTTCCAGGCTGTTGGCAAGGAGGCCACGCATTACCTCGTCGGTGAAAAACTCCATACCGCAGTTCGTGTGGTGGATGACGAACCACTCTTGTGTCCCCAGCAGCTTGTACGAGATGACCAGGGAACGGATCGCGTCATCACTGGCGCGCCCCCCGGCGTTGCGGATCACGTGGGCGTCGCCTTCGGCAAGTCCGGCGAACTTGGCCGGATCCAAGCGAGCGTCCATGCAGGTCAGAATCGCAAAGCGACGCCCCGGCGGCATGGAGAGATTTGCCTTGTTGCCGAAACTCCTCGAATAACTCGCATTGGCCGCCAATACTTCGTCCAACACCGTGCTCATGATCGATCTCCTCATATGAGAGGGCACGCCTCAGAAGGCGTCGCACCTTGGATGGGCCGGCAGCGACATGATAATGTGTCACGCACTTCGGTCTCGTGGCGCTCACCTGCTTTCCGATGATGCCACGACTCGGCAAATACGGTGCAAGTATCAATCAGGTTGCCGCCCTCTTGCAGTAACCCGGTTTCCCATTGCTGCCGCATAAGCCGCATCCCTATCGCAACCTGGACTTGCGCCTCTGGGAGAGCGGTGCGCAACGAGCGGAATGCGAACCGGCGGAACCAGGGCTCGCGCTGAGTTGCTTTCCGAGTTTGACAAAACGCCAAAAGTAAACATAATAGAGAGAAGAATAAACCGTTTGCTCGATAGCGACAGCTTAGCCGTCCTGCCGAGCAAGGAGTTCATTTTCTCATTCGGGAAGGAGACACCATACTATAACGTGGCCGACAGAAACAAAAGAATAAGAAGGACATTTCGGGAAGCCGAGGGCGATTGGCGGCGAGCGGACCTACATCTGCACACCCCTGCATCGGCGGATTGGCTGGAGCCAGGCGTTACCTATTTGCAGTGGCTCCAGAAGGCAGAGTCCCGGGGCCTCGACATCGTGGCCATTACCGACCACAATACGGTCGAGGGGATTGCACAACTCCGGGCCGAGATCGAGCGCCTGGCCTGGTTGGAAGCGAACGATCGCTTGCGGCCACAAGAGCGCCGTGACCTGGATGAATTCCGCCGCTTGGGTAACAAGCTCCTGGTGCTGCCGGGCGTCGAGTTTACCGCCACATTCGGTTTCCACATTCTGGCGATCTTCCCGCCGGAAACTCCGTTGCGTGTCCTCGAACTGCTGCTGCTGCGCCTCAACGTGCCGGTGGACCGGCTGACCGAGGGCAGCACTGAAGTTGGCGCGACCGCTGACGTGCTCACAGCTTACCGGCTGATCGATGAAGCCGGCGGGCTGGTCATCGCGGCGCACGCCAACAGCACGCACGGCGTGGCGATGCGCGGCATCAATTTCGGCGGACAGACGAAAATCGCCTACACGCAGGACGTGCACCTCCACGCGCTGGAGGTCACCGACCTGGAAGCGCCTGGTCGACGCTCATCGGCCAAATTCTTCGACGGCACCAAGCCGGAATACCCGCGTCAGATGCATTGTCTGCAGGGTTCTGATGCGCACCGGCTCACCCGCGATCCCAGGGACAAGAACCGGCAGGGCATCGGCGACCGGGTCACGGAATTCCTGTTGCCCGAGGTAAGCTTCGAATCGCTTGCCGCGGCGCTCAAAGGCGACGACTTCAGCGTCACGCGACCGTATCGTATGCCGACCGAGCAGCCATACGATCACGTGCTGGCTGCTCGCGAGCAAGGCGAGACGATCATCCAGTCCTTCCACGAGACGATGACCCAGGAAGGTGGGCGTTTGAGCAAGGTGCTGGCTGATGTCGTCGCGTTCGCCAATACGCAGGGCGGCACTGTCTACATCGGGGCCAGCGCGGCCAGGAAGGGCGTGCCGCGCGGGATCGATGATCCGCAAGGCGCTGTGCTCCAGCTCAAGCGTGAGTTGGAAGCCTCGATCACGCCGCCGCTGGCCTGTCGCGTCGATGTCATGCAGAGCCAGGGCGCGTCCATCGTCAGGGTCAGCGTCCCGAACGGCGGCGATAAGCCGTACGCGTTGCGCCAGACCCACATCTATGTGCGCCAGGAGGGCGAAACCAGCGAAGCGGTTCGCGATGAGATCGTGCAGTTGGTGCTGGGGTCGCGCTCACCGGCGCAGGCTGCTCAGCCCATCAGCGAGCCGGTCGCACCGGTCAGTGCAGCGCCGTCGGCCAAGGAGTTGACGCCCAGTGCCGCCAAGCCGGTCACGGGCGAGGTGCTTCCGAAAGAGACGAAACCTGGCGTCTCGGCTGAACCGGCAGTCACAGCCAAGTCGCCGCGTCGACGTCGACGGCGTGGTCCGCAGACGCCGGCGGTGGCGCCCGGGGGCGCCGCTGAAGGCGCAGTCGAGCCTCAGGTCGCGCCGGTCGAACCAGAACCGGCGCCTGAACCAATCGTGCCAGTTCCGCAGATACCGGTGGAGGCTGAGGTAATCACGCCTGAGCCGGCGCCTGCCGCTCAACCTGCGCGCCGCCGTCGACGGCGCAGCGCTGTTCCCCCCGGCGTACATGCTGTGCCTGCGACCGAGGCTTTGACTGAGGTCCCCGCACCCGCCGGTGAAGCTGAGTTGCTGGCAGCCGAAGTCGTCGCCGCCGAACCCGCCGCTGCCGAACCCGCCGCTGTGGGCCAAGCTGAACCCGTCGTAGCTGAGGCAGCCGAGATCCCGGCATCTGCCGAAGCCAAGAAACCTGCCGCTCGCCGGCCGCGCACGCGCCGAGCCAAGGTAGAGGAACCGTCGCCCCTGGCGGCCGAGCCGGCGCCGGTGAAAGCCGGACCGGAGGCGTCGTCCGAGGAAGAGGCAGCAACACCGCAAGGTTCGACTGCCTCAGATGAACTGCCTAACATTGCCGAGGCGCCGGCGATTGGGGTGGAAATCGTGGCCGCAGAAGAGCGCCAGAGCACGATCTACTTCACGATTCGCGATCTCCGCAACTGCAACGCAGTTCACAATGTCACGTCGGCCTCCGCGCGCAAATTGTGGAGCTATGCCATCAGCCAGTACCTGAAGCATCAGCCGGATCCGGCCAAGATCACCTGGAGCGGCGAGTACGGCTTATGGCAGGTGGCGCGACGGGCAAAGAAGCTTCGCTACGATCTGGTCAAGCGCCAGCCGGATGGCAGCCTGCGCATCTTCTACGGGGTCACCGCGGATGGGATGGATGGGCCGTGGGCGCAGTTCCTGCGCGATGAGGATCGCGGGGAGTAGGCCGTGAGGCGTGAAACGTGATGCGTGAGAGAT
>JALOOE010000001.1 GCA_025454565.1 Anaerolineae bacterium | reverse complement strand
TTATCTTATATGGCAACAGGTCGGTGCTGAACTACCGACGGATCAAGGCATCAGATCTAGTGGCGCGTAACCAGCTTGTATTGGATGCCATAGATCGGCTTCTGCTCGCCGGAAAACCTGTTTATTTGGTGCGGGACGACGAAGGTCTCTTTGGATCAATCTACCCCGATATTGAACGACGGTATCTGTTGCGCGAGGTTGGAACCCCGCTTCTGGCATATCAACTTAGCCCTGTAAACCATGGACAGCCGTGATCATGGCAGTGATGGCATATCAACTTAGCCCTGTAAACAATGGACAGCCGTGATCATGGCAGTAATTGAATTCGAGAACGTCTCCAAACTATTCGCTCTCGACAGCCAACGGCCGAGCTCATTCCAAGAGACGCTCGTAAATACCCTGCACGGGAGACGCAAAAAGAGCGACGAGAGCTACTGGGCGCTGCGCGAAGTCAGCTTCGCGGTCGGAGCTGGGGAGTCGTTGGCCTTGATCGGCGCGAACGGCTCGGGCAAGAGTACGGCACTCAAGCTAATCTCTCGCATCATTCTGCCGACCAGCGGCACGGTCTCGGTGCAGGGGCGCGTGGCAGCGCTGCTTGAGTTGGGCGCAGGCTTCCACCCGGATCTCACCGGCCGCGAGAATGTGTCTTTGAACGGCTCGATCCTGGGCCTGAGCCGCAACTTCATCCGCCGGCAGATGGATGAGATCGTGGCTTTCTCGGAGCTCCAGCGATTCATCGACGTACCGGTGCGCAACTACTCATCGGGGATGCTGATGCGGTTGGGTTTCGCAGTTGCTACAGCCTTCCAGCCGGACATTTTGATCATCGATGAGGTGCTGGCGGTCGGTGACCAGGCCTTCCAGGATCGTTGTTTGCGTCGAATCAGAGACATCCAGGAGCACGGCGCGACGGTGATCCTCGTGTCGCACGATCTCGAATCGGTGCGCAGGTTGTGCCAACGCGCAATCTGGCTCGACGAAGGTCGCGCGCGCGCCGATGGCCCGACTGCGGAGATTGCCTCGCGATATCTTGAGGAGCTCTGGACTGTCGAACAAGACAAGATCGTCGCAGAAAAAGCGGAAGATACTGACGCGGCCGAGTTTATTGGAACCGATGAGAATTCGGAAGAAGACGGCGAGATAGCAGCCCCGGTCAAGGCGCATGGTCACGTCGGTCGATGGGGTTCCGGCGAGGTCCGCATCGAGATGGTCGAGATCCTGGGCGCTGGCGACGTATCGACGGATGTCTTTCGCTCGGGCGACCGCTTCATCGTCCGAATGTGGTACCGCGCGCTCCGTGCGGTAGAAGCGCCAGCGTTTGGGATCTCGTTTTATGACGAGCAAGGCTTTCGCATCAATGGCCCCAATACCGCTTGGAGCGGCGCGCCGCTCGCGCGTGTCCACGGCCGCGGCTGTGTGGACTACGTGGTTGAGTCGTTGCCGTTGCTGCCCGGCCGGTATGAGCTCACCGTGGCCATCTATGATCGCTATGTCACCCATCCCTTCGACCACTGGCATCGTATGGCTAGCTTTGTTGTGATCCCCAACGGCACAGAGCGCCAAGACGGCGTCGTCTTCATTCCATGCCATTGGACGCATCGAGATAGCGGGGAAGTCTCACCATGACAACGCCTCCGCCCGATCCTCTCGATCAGTTGCGCGCGATGGTTACGCTGCAGGAACAGGGCTTTCGTTCGCAAGTCCCGCTGATTGGACCGCTTATCGCTCGGTTCCGAGAGCTCTGGAACGGTGTAGCCACCAAATGGTACGTGCGTCCGCTCATCCAGCAGCAGAACGCGATCAACCAGCAGCAAGTTGCACTACTCTCGGCTCAGGTAGCCGGCTTGCGCGACGTGGTGTCTCGACTTGCCGTGGACGAGGCACGGCTGCACCATCAGGCCGTTCGACAGCAAGATCACGACGAGTGGCTGATCGATCTGGATCACGAACAGGTTTCGCTTACCCGGAGCCAAGCCGAATTTGCAGTGCGGCTGATCCAAGTAGAACGACTCCTACTAGAGATTGAGCAACGACTGGCTAGACTGGAACCGATACCAGGCGCTGATTCGGAGGGATCCTGATGAGTCAGCGTTTGCGCATCGCCTACTTTAGCCCATTGCCACCGGCGCGCACGGGTATTGCGGATTATAGTCGAGAGCTGCTGCCTTGCCTGGCTCGCCTGACTGATATTACTTTGTTCGTCGACGAATCGGCAGACGTGAGTGAGGCAATATCGGGGGAATTCCCTGTGCATCGGACCCACGCCTATGCCCGCATGCGCTGGGGTTTTGACATCGCTCTGTATCAGATGGGAAACAGTAGTTATCATGGGGCGATGTACGATGCACTGAGGCACTATCCGGGGCTCACTGTCTTGCATGACTACGGGCTGCACCATTTTATCAGCGACCAGACGATTGCCCAGAATCGGTTTGCCGCCTACGTCCGGGAGATGGGGTACGCACTTGGACCGGCAGGAATCGAACTGGCTTGTCAGGTGCGAGATGGCCAGCGCCAGTTGCCATTCTTCGAGGCGCCCCTGAACGATCGCTTGTTGCAGTTGAGCCTTGGGGTGCTCGTCCACAGCGATTATGTGCGACAACAGCTTCTTGCGCAAAAGGTCCCGTGTCCGGTGGAGATCGTCGCGGCGCCAATTGCGAGCTATCCGGCTGTGTCGCGGCGGGCGCAGCTTGACTGGCCAGCAGACGCCGTCATCTTCGGCAGCTTCGGCCAGGTGTGGCGCGAGAAGCAGATCGAAGCTGCGCTCCGCGCCTTCGCGCGCGTCCGTGAGGTGGCGCCGCAAGCGCGCTACCTGATCGTCGGCGATTGGGCCGCGGGCGGGTGCGATCTGCCTGCGCTGATCGCTGAATCGGGCATCGCGGATTTCGTATACTGCACCGGCCAAGTGCCCGATTTGGCCGACTTCGTCTCCTGGATTGCCACTGCGGATGTCGTGGTTAATCTGCGCGCTCCGACGGTGGGTGAGACCTCCGCGACGGCACTGCGCGCATTGGTAGGCAGTCGCTCACTCATCGTGTATGATCACGGTTGGTATGCGGAATTACCTGACGAAATCTGTTTGAAGGTCGCGCCCTTGGATGATGAGGCGCTATTGGCGGCGATGCTCAAGCTGGGAACTGATGCCGCTCTGCGGAACACGATGGGGCAGCGCGGTCGCGAGTATGCGACACAGGTGCACGCTCCGCAACGGGCCGCGCAGGTCTATGTGGATTTCATCCAGCGCATCCTCGCAAATCTCAGTCCCGGCCACCCTGACGTCCCATCATGAACCTCCCCGAACCTTTGGCCATCGTTCTCATCGTGGCTGCGGCGCTGCTTCCCGGCAGTCTGATCGTGTCGCTCTGGGGCAAGCCACTTCGGGAGGACCCCGTAGCGTTTCTCTTCGCCGGACTAAGCTTCGGGTTGTTGGCATTCGGCTGGCTCGCGCTGACTCTGGCCGAACTCGGTGGTTTCTCTTTGACCCTGCTTGCGGCGCTCTGGTTGGGCATCACTACCGGCGCTGTGATCGTCTGGTTGCGGCGGACCCGACACCGTGTGATGCCTCTTCCGATGCCGGCGGCTCACCGGCGCGAGCAACGGTGGGAACTGGCCGCTCTGGGGCTGTGGCTGCTGCTGGTCACCGGCATCTACTTTCGCCCTCACGAGTTCATCATCGGCGGCGCCGACGCTGGCGTGTATGCAAGCCTGGGCGCCAATATCGTCCGCACCGGGAGCATCCGATTTGTTGACCCGGTGCTGGCAGCGCTTGATCCAGCGCTGTACGATGGGCTGTTGCGCACGTTGCCAACCAGTGAAGGCGCGCCATACTACCTCCTGCCAGGTTTCTATGTTCCTGCGGCTGCACCGGCGGGAGACATCACACCGCAGTTCTACCATCTGCATCCGGTCTGGTTTGCCGTGGGATATGCACTGGCCGGACTACGCGGCGAGCTATGGCTCACGCCATTGTGGGGAATACTTGGTTGTCTGGCGGTCTACATGACCGCCAGACAGCTTTGGGGTTGGAAAGTGGGTTTGCTCGCGTTGGCTGGTCTTTCGGCCACGGCGCTGCAAATCTGGTTTGCGCGTTACCCCACGGCAGAGGTGTTGACGCAGTATCTATTCTGGACGGGCATCTGGGCTTTCACGGCATGGCTGGAGAAACGCGAACCGCCGGCACTCTGGGCCGCGCTGGCTGGGGTGGCGTTTGGCGAGGTGTTTCTCACGCGCATCGACGCCTATGTCCTCTTGATTGTACCTATTCTCCTCGCAGTCTGGCTGTGGCAGACGCCAGCGGCGCGGCGCGGCGCACGCTGGTTTTACGTACCCTTGCTTCTGCTTGCCGCACAATCACTTTTGCACGGCTGGCTGCTGAGTAGACCATATTTCGCTACGCAAATCCGCTTCGGCCAAATCGTGATGCGACAAGGCCTTGCCTTGCCTGTGATCGCAGTCGTGTTCTTAGCGGTAGTAGCCGGCTTTCTGATGGCGCAACCGGCTCGCCGCGGGCGTGCGTTGCATTGGTTGAGGGTGGCACGGCCGATCTTGTTGTGGACGGCGGCTGTTGGCGTTGTCTCCCTGGCGCTCTACGCGTATTTTCTCCGCCCCATCATCGAGCCGGCACAGGCGTATCCTTACTGGTATGGCGGGGGCGAATTACGGAGCCTGGATCAGGAGAACTTCGTACGCCTGGGTTGGTATCTGTCGCCACTGGGGGTCGCTCTCGGCGTGCTCGGCGCAGGCCGGCTACTTGTCAGACAAGCCGATCGACGTACCGCATTGCTCCTCGGCACAGGTCTCTTTTTTTCAGCCTTTTTTCTGTGGCGGATCAGCGCCAATCCCCATCAGGTATATGCCATGCGGCGGTATGTGCCTTACGTTCTGCCTTTCTTCATTCTCTGCGCAGCCTACCTGCTGGGTTGGCTCTATCGCGTCTTGCCGGGGAAAACACGTTGGCTCAGCGTGGGGTTGACAGCACTTTGGTTAGTTGGTATAGTGTTTTCTGCCCGTGGCTTCGTCGGCCAGGTGGATTATCGGGGGCTGATTGCGCAGTTCGACCGACTAAGCGCCGCATTCGAGCCGAGTTCCGTGCTCATCTTCAATGATCCGGCTCCGGTGGGCATCGGTGACTTCGTCGGGACACCCCTGCGCTTTCTGTACGGACAGACGGTCTTCACCCTGCGCAACCCGAAGGCGCTCGATGCAGCCCGCTTTGAGGAGACAGTTCGGCGCTGGAACGCTGAAGGTCACGCCGTGTATTGGATTGCGGTGGAAGGCGGCTTCCCCTGGCCCTCACCCGCGCTGCCTCTGTTACCCGCCGAAGCGCACCAACTCAGCGGCCAGATGCTCGAAAACACGTATGACCACAAACCCCAGCGGTTGAACGATTTCGTTTGGCGTTTTTCCGTCGCCCGTGTTGGGGCGGAGGTCCGTCAGTAGTGGCAAGGACAAGGATATGCAAGCCGACGCGAATGAATCCAGAAACGCGCAGGCCTTCCAAGACCCTGGTGAAATCTTCGAAATCCGCGATCAACAGATCGACGTGGAGGCATTGATGCGGACGGTGCGCGAGAATGTCGCACGACGCCGCGCTGAAGGGGCATATCATGAGGATCTCGACGCCATTGCGGACGAGGTTTTCAAGGATGTGTTGACGGCCCAGCCACTTCTGCCTCTTCCATTGGGTGACGGCCAGGCCTCCACCCTCATCGAGCTCAATGCACGCTGGGCCGTGCGCGAAGTCCCATTCAGATCGAATGCGCCGCTGGTCGGCCCGCTGATTGTGGCAGTGCGCAACTTCTGGAACTGGATGTCCACCAAATGGTACACCCGCGCCCTTCTGCAGCAGCAGGTCACGTTCAATGCGCTGGTCGCACAGGCGTTCAACGAGAACGCCGACGAACACCAAGCCATGCTTGAGAAAACGCGGCAGTTACAGGCCATCTGCCAACAGCAACTAGAGGAAATCGCGCTGCTAAAAGAGGCTGTCCAGCGTCTGCAGAAGGCCGATCCAAGCGATCGGGACTAGAGCATGCCGTTAAGAATCCACCAGATCGGCTCGGTCCTTGCGGCTGGAGATGCCGTCACTAACCAAATCGTCGAGATCGACCGCCGGTTGGCGCGTTGGGGATTCGCCTCCCAGATCTATGGTTCCGAGATTTCGGCTGCCCCGATCGCCACGGCACAGCTCGACTCGGCATATCTTCCGTTTGTCGATGAGTCCGATGACGTCCTGCTGTATCACTACTCGGCTTATTGCGAGAACCACGCTCTGTTTCGCCGCTCACGCAACCGGAAAATACTCATCTACCATAACATCACCCCGGCCGAGTACTTCCGACCCTACGACCGTTATTACGAATCATTGTGCAATCAAGGACGGCGTTTGCTGCCCGAGCTGAGCACATGTGACTATGCGGTGGGCGATTCGGAGTACAACCGTTTAGAGCTGCTCCAGCAGGGGTTCGCCGCCGACCACACCGGTGTCCTGCCGCTCTTCTTGGGTGTCGAGGGTTTCGACCGGGCACAGCATGATGCTGCGCTCCTCAGGCGCTTGAAAGCGGGTGATACGACCAACATCCTGTTCGTCGGCAGAGTCGCGCCCAACAAAGCTTTCGAAGATCTGATCAAGGTGTTTTACAGCTACCATCGTTACGTCAATCCGAACTCGTGTCTGATCCTTGCTGGGGCGCGCTTTCTACCGAGCTACAATCGGGCGCTCGACGAATTGGTCGTACGTCTGGCCTTAGCAGATGCCATCATATTCACCGACCGGATTTCTCTACGCCAACTCAAGACCTACTATCTCGCCGCTGACCTCTTCCTGTGCGCCAGCCGTCACGAAGGCTTCTGCGCGCCGCTGCTAGAGGCGATGTATTTTGGGATTCCGATTGTGGCCCATGCGGCCGGTGCGGTACCATACACACTCGGCAGAGCGGGTGTGCAATTCCATGCTTTGCAGTACGATGTCTTGGCTGAGTTGATGGGTCTATTGATGGAAAATCAAACCATGCGCCGCCAGATCATCGCAACTCAGAAGACCCGTCTCGATGAATATGCCCCTGCTCGCGTGGAGGAACAACTGCGCGCCGTGTTGAGCATGGTTGGGGTCGGTGCACCGGCGGAGATCGACGGCTAACCATGCGCGTCCATCAGATGACTGCAACCCTGACGTTCGGTGATGCCGTCTCAAACGACATCTTTGAGATCGACCGCCGGCTGAAGGCCTGGGGGCTGGATTCATACATCTATGCCGAGCATATCGCCCCTCGCCTTGCAGATCTGTGTCACTCCGACGCGGCCTATACGCGATTTCTTGGCGAAACTGACGACCTGCTGATCTATCACTATTCCATCTATACACCCAATCTGGAGCTGTACAAGCGCACCCGCAACCGCAAGATCGTCATCTATCACAACATCACGCCACCGGAATTCTTCCGCGGCATCGATAGCGGACTGGAGGCAATATGTCGCACAGGCCGTCTCATGCTGGGCGACCTGCGCGGCTGCGAGCTGGCTTTGGCCGATTCAGACTTCAACCGGCGCGAGTTGGTCGCAGCGGGCTTGCCCCAGGAAGGCACCGGTGTCCTGCCGATTTTCCTCAGCTTGGAGAAATTCGCCAATAGTCAGCGAGAGCTCGGGCTATATCGACAAGTGCGCCGAAAGGGTCAAGTCAATCTGCTCTACGTCGGCCGGCTGGCACCCAACAAGGGCTGCGACGACCTGATTAAAATTCTGTATGCCTACCGAAAATATGTATACCCTGACGCGCACTTATGGCTGGTGGGCGATCGCTCGTTGCTGATCTACACGCAGTATTTGGAGAACCTGGCGGCTCGCCTTGGCTTGCAGGATGCGGTGACCCTTGCTGGCCGTGTGTCGCTGAATGCCTTGCGTACGTATTATGAGGCCGCCGATTTGTTCGTATATGCCAGTCGGCATGAAGGGTTCGGCGTGCCGTTGGTCGAAAGCATGTACTTCGATGTGCCGATCCTGGCCTATAAGGCCACCGCGGTGCCGGAAACTCTGGGCAATGCGGGTGTGCTATTCGACGCGTTTGCCTATCCCGAAATCGCTGAAATGGTGCATCTGCTGGCGACCGATGCCGCTACTCGTCAGGCGATCATCGCAAACCAGCGTCAACGCCTGGCTGACTTCACGCCTGAACGCGTCGAGGCCGGACTCCACCACGTTCTGGCACAATTAGGAGCGCTATGACCGATGAGCGACCGTTGGCCTTTGTGGTGCAACGGTATGGTCAGGATATTGTGGGGGGGTCAGAGGCGTTGTGTCGCTCGATAGCCGAGATGCTCAATATATCTCGTCCGGTCGAGGTGCTCACGTCGTGCGCCAAGGATTACATGACATGGCGCAACGAATACAAAGCGGGGACTTCCACGCTGAATGGCGTGCGCATCCGACGTTTCGCGGTAGATTTCGAGCGCGATCACCGTTTTTATGAGGCCATGAGCACAATCCTGGGCGGGATGCCCCTCAGCGCCTATCATCAGCATCGAGCGCTGATGCGCCGAATGATCGGCCGCAGCTCAACCGAACAACAACTCGCCTGTTTGAGGCTGGAGGGACCCTATTCGACGCCGCTTCTGGACTACTTGGCGGCACATCACCAAGATTACAGCCAGATCGTTTTCTTCACCTATCTCTATCCCACGACCTTCTTTGGCTCTCAGCAAGTGCCTGCATCGAAAACCGTTTTGGTTCCGACCGCACATGACGAAGCGCCGATCTTCTTCCCGGTTTTTCGGCAGATGTTCGAGCGTTTTCCCGCTTTCATCTTCCTATCGCCAGAAGAGCGCGCATTCATCGAACAGACCTTCGCTGTCGATGAAGCGCAGAAGATGACCATCGGTATGCCGGTCGAATTGACCAGTGTGCCCGACGCGGCCCGGTTCCGGGCAAAGTATCGCATCAACCAACCCTTCCTGCTCTATGCGGGGCGGATCGATCCCTCAAAAGGGTGTAACAGGCTCTTGAGCCATTACCGAGCTGCCCGGCGTCACTTGCCGTTGCCGCTGATTCTGATCGGAAACAAGGTGATGGACTTGCCGCGTGATCCAGATATCCGCTACCTGGGGATGCTTCCGGAGCAGGACAAGCTGGACGCAATGGCCGCCGCGACCGTGCTGATCAATCCGTCGCCTTTCGAAAGCTTTTCGATTGTGGTCTTGGAGGCGATGCTCTGCGGCACGCCGGTGTTGGTTAACGGTCACTGCGAGGTGTTGCGGGGCCACGTTTGGCGCAGCAACGGCGGACTGTACTATGAAACCGGGTTCGAGTTCGTAGAAGCGTTGCGGTTGATGCTTGCAGATGATGAGTTACGCACGCGCATGGGTGAAAACGGCGCAACTTACGTGCAGCGTAACTACGCGCGAGACGCTGCCGGCAAGGCATACTTGAGCTTTTTGGGAGAGCAAGCCGGTTGATGCCCGGCGACCCAGGATAAGCCATCAACCGAGGTGTGGTTGTGCTGACCGGCGACGCCCAGGTTCGCCTCTCTCGTATGTGGTGGTCATCCGCTGTTGCAGTTGCCCGAATTGCGCGGTTGTTTTCGAGGAGAATTCGGGGGTTTCCGTATCCTGACGACGCCTTTGACGTTATTCTTTAAGTGTGACCATTGGTACGAACTATACAGGCCTCTTTCCGGAGAATGACCCCTGGATGCTGAGGCACATCGAACCGTTTCTTAACCAGGTTCAGTTTGCGCTCAAGAACAGCGATCGCTCTGGCCGCTCGGCATTTATGGATTTAGCAGGTTCGAACATGACGTTTGCTCCCGCCATCTGGACGCCCTGGCGTATTCGAGTTTGGGATCGCATACAGGCAGCCAGGAAGCTATGAGAACCAACGGGGTTTTTATCGGCCAGCTCGTGGTCTTTGTTGCGGTCAATAGTTTCCTGGCGCTGGCTTCGTTGCTCGTTGTTCACAGATTCGGCAGGCGTAAGTTGGGTTGGTCCGAGTTGGTCGTCGGCGCCTTGCTGTTCTTTGTCAGCCTGCTTGCTGGTTGCGCAATTCTTTTGGGTGCGCTGGGTCGCCTCGGCTACGAAAGCCTGGTTATCAGCACAACGCTTGTCGCTGCATGTTTGCTGATTCTGCTACGCCGTACGGGGCCGCTCACTCTGCCTGCCCGCAATCCCGCACACTGGTTCGGTACACTGCGCACACAGGCAGGGGTGTTTCCCATCGCTCTGCTTTGCATCGTTGGGATCGCTCTGATTGCTGAACTCTACGCCGCGTTGGCGCAGCCGCCGCTGAACGGCGATGATCTGGGATATCACCTGCCGTTCGCCGTTACATGGCTGCAAACCGGGAATCTGTCCGCTACCCGTCAGCCTTTCTGGTTCTACCCTGGCACGTCAGAGTTGTTCGTGTTTTGGCTGCTGGCTCCCTTCCGCAATGATCTGTTTATCAGTCTGCAGAACTGGCCCTTCCTGATGCTTGCGGTGACATCCTTATATGCCCTCGCCCGACGGGCGGGGCTCAGTATTGCCTGGGGCATCTATGCTGCGCTCTTCTTCCTCGGCATCCGAGCGCTCCATTTCCAACTGACGAGTCAGAATAACGACGTCGTACTCACGGCGCTTTTTCTGGGCGCAGCCAGCATGCTCCTGGTCTACGATCGCGCACAGCTTGTGGGCAGTCTCGTACTCACCGGCTTGGCGATGGGGCTGATCATCGGTGTAAAGTACAACGGCATCTACTATGCAGCGCTCCTGATGGTCGCCTATCTGCTCCTCGTCGTTCGACGTCAGCACTTCGGTCAGACCCTGCGACATTTGCTGTTGATGGTCGTGATTGCAGGCTTGTTGGGCGGTTTTTGGTACGTGCGCAACTGGAGCATCGCCGGTAATCCATTCACGCCGTTGCGCATCCAATTTGCGGGCACGATACTGCTTCCCGGACAAGAGCTTTTCATGGGCAACCGCATCCAAGATACGACGTTGCTAGGCCATATCCGCGATGGCGAGGCTCTTCGACTCTTCTGGACCGCGCTGGAGAGGAATGGCTTGCTCACAGCGTTGACGCTGCCCACAATCGCACTGGCCGGTTTGATGTGGGTGGCAGGGCTTTTGTCGCCACGCTGGCCAGCCCCGCGGCGCGAGATTGGACTGTACATCTTCTTGAGTCTTGGCAGCATCGCATTGCTCGCAGTGACGCCGCTTCTTGTGGAGAACGTGCCGCATACGCTGAACCAGCTCCGCGACGCCTACAGCCCGATTCGTTATGGTTTTGTCACCTGGGGGCTCGCTGGCGTGCTACTCGCCTGGCTTTTAGCTTCTGTCGATCGCATGCCGGTCACGTTGGCAATGAAGGCCCTCGTCGCACTGATAGTGTTGATGCCTTTTGTCGCCGCACTGACACGGATGATCGATTTACTGAGCCGATTCGCAACGCTGGACGGGGCATCGACGATCCGTATGGGCCTGCTCCTCTGTCTGGCGCTGATCGTGGTCAGTGCGGTCGAAGTGCGCTGGCGCCGACGCGTAGTCGATGAGACACGAGGTGTCGAAACAATCATGACGCCTCCAACTGTGTCCGCAGGTGATCCTACGAGACGCCAGCGCATTCGCCCGCAGATCGCTTGGGGTTTCGCCGCTCTCGCAGTTTTATGTACCATCCTCGGTGTGTCTGTAACCCTGAAAAACAACAGGCTGGTGCGGCGTGATCGTGTCTACGCAGGCTTCTTCGATCCGCAATATCCGGCCGCCTTGCGGCACATTGCGACCAAAGGGCAGCAGACGTTGGCCGTGGTGGGTTGGCAAGTGCCCTATTTCTGGTATGGCCCCGATTTTCGTAATCCCGTTATTTTGTGCCCCCAGAACTCTTCTGCCGCTGTGGCAAACTGCATGGCACGCAACCATGTGGGCACGTTGGTAACGGTGCGCAACCCCTTCGGAGGCGCGCCGGTACCTCTCGATGATCCGCAACTGGCTTCCATGCGGAGTTGGTTGAACCAGGTATACCGCGACCCAAGCATCAGCATCTACGATGTCGCGGGACCGATCCCGCCCCAACCTTGAGGCAGTCGCTGAACAAGATCGGTCATGGTTAAGAATCGTCATACGATCCGAAATCTTAGAGAACCATAATAGAGCTTTAACCCATTTCTATACGCGAGGGTCTTGCGCGGGCTGGCGCGCTGGTATACCCTGAGTCTGGGGTTCATTCCTGTAGTTGAGCGCAGCCAGTTCTTGCACCTCGTCTCTGTATTGTTCGCGAGCAAGCCATACCGCCGCTGTCGGCCGCCTGGGAGGACTGCGCACTCTAGTTCATTGCCACCGGCAGTCCGTCTTCATTGGGTGCACTACCCGCAGCGGGTCCGGCTTGTCTCGCAAACTTTTGAGTCAGGAGATTTCAATGTATGCAGTGATATTACTGGGCATACTGCTTTCCGGCTTATTGCAGCCGCAGATGCCCACCGCCGATCCCTGGTACAATCCCCCCCAGCTACCGGGGTTTCCCGTAGTTTTGTCAGGTGAGCCAGCCGAGTATTCCTCGGTTGTGTTGGGCGATCTGGATCGAGACGGCAAAGACGAGATTGTCTTTGCCGGCCGTGATGGCTGGATCTACGCGGTTAAGGCAAATGGCGCCGTGCTGTGGCAATATAATGTCGTCCCTGCAATGGACGCCAGCGCAATCCGACCGGCCGGCAAGATCGTCGTGTCTTCCACGCCGGCGCTCGCCGACATGGATAACGATGGCTGGCTTGAAGTTGTCGTTGGCGTGGGGACAGACACCAATACCTTGAGCCATAACGGCGGTGTGCTTGCCTTAACCCATGATGGCCGCTTGGTTGCGGGGTGGCCCCAAAATACGGGAGAAGCAAACCTCAATGGCTTCACTGATGGCGTGTGGAGCAGTCCTGCCGTAGGCGATCTGGACGGCGATGGCAAGATGGAAATCATCGTTGGAGGGTTTGACCATCGCATCTATGTGTGGCGTCCAGATGGCACTCCACTGACTGGCTGGCCGCGCTACGTTGATGATACGGTCTGGGCGTCGCCGGCGCTAGCCGATCTGGATAAAGACGGCTATCTCGAAATCGTCATCGGATCGGATTGCTGGGGACAGAAGGGCGGTCTCTTGCACGCTTTTCGCTACACGGGCGAAGAAATACCGGGCTATCCCATCTTGATTGATCAGGCGATGTTCTCATCACCAGCCATCGGCGATCTGGACGGTGATGGCTGGCTGGACATTGTCGTGGGGAGCGGCAACTATCCGTTTGGCACGCAGCCTGCCAGGGCGGTCTTCGCCTTCGATCGTTTGGGCAGGGCGCTGCCAGGGTGGCCCGTGCCTACCGACGACTTCGTGCTTAGCTCGCCCACTATCGGCGATATCAACGGCGATGGCTCCGCCGACGTTGTGGTCGGCACCCAGGGCGGCAAAGTCTATGCCATCAGAGGGAATGGCTCAGTTCTGCCGGGTTGGCCGGTACAGGCCCGCAATCGCTACGCATCGACGGGGCCTCTGGCCTTCTCGTCCCCCGTGCTAGGCAATTTCGATGCCGATACTCTGCCGGAAGTATTCATTTCGGTCGCCGGAGATGTGATGGTGATCGACGGTAACGGCGGTGTTCTCACCCATATCGAGATCGCCACGCCAACCGCCAAGCCGGTGATGGGGATGCCTTACGGCGTCGGACCTAATAATATGCCTGCCGTGGTGGACCTGGATCGTGACGGCAATAGCGAGGTCATCCGTGCCGGCGGCTCAACGGCTGGTGGCGGTCGCGCCTACGTTGCTGTTTGGCGGACGGGCGTCCGCGATACCAGCAGCCCCTGGCGCATGTGGCGTCAAGGAGCACGGCATTCCGCAACCTATGAGCCGACGCGCGCCAAAAACGCCGAGGTGACTAAGAATGATATCCCAACGGTGATGGCCGCAGGAAGCACCGTCCAGGCTGTAGTGACGATGCTGAATACCGGCAGTGAGACCTGGACCAAGGCCGCGGGCCATCGCCTGGTGCCTCTGTCCAATGATCCGTTGGCGGCCGTCACCCAAGTTGAGCTTGCAGCGGGTGAGGCTATTGCTGCGGGCCAGAGCAAATCGTTCTCTGTGGCGCTGCGTGCGCCACAGACGCCGGGATTCTACAGAACTCAGTGGCGCATGGTAGATGCCGCTGGCAAGCCATTCGGTTTCACCGTCGCAGCATGGGTCAAGACGAGCAGCGAGCCTGCCCTCTATGTCTTGAACACATCCAGAGAATCGACGAATCGCGGCGTTTATGCGGTGGGTATCGCCGCGCCGATTACCCCGCCCGCTGGCTTTGAGAATTGGTGGGCCGGCGAAAGCTTGGGGTATAGCCCACAGCGCCCTGGTGGCTACATATTACTGGACGCCTATGGTTCCGTATGGTTCGCGGGACAAGCCGAGCGCGTCGGTGTGGCCGACCACCCTTGGGATCCGAGTGGTTCCTATCAACAGCTCATCATGTTCCCGCAGACGGCCAGCTACGTTCTACTGAATAAGTACGGCCATTTCTATCCGAGCAGTGGCGCGCTGCTTCCCTCGCCCTTGCCTCCGGCGCAGAGCAGCCCGATTGTGAGATCGGCTGCTTTCACGAAGAGTGGAAGCGGTGTCTACATGCTTGATGCCTACGGCCATATCTACACGGGAGGCAATGCACAACCCCTAACACCTGGACTGGCGCCATTCGGTCAGCCGATCGCCCAGCGCATCCGGCTCACTGCCGACAACAAGGGCGCTTACATCCTTGACACGTATGGTCGTCTCTGGACTATCGGGACAGCAACACCTTTGGCGGCGAATTACCCCCTCCACATGAACGAAGACTGGGCGCGAGATTTCGACCTGACGGAAGATGGTCGGGGTTACTATCTGCTGGACAAAGAAGGTGGCATTCATGCCGGCGGTACGGCCGCGCCGGTTACCATAAACCGACCACCAACTTGGCCGGGACAGGATATCGCGGGTGCGCTCGTGGTCGCAGATGGTCGCTTGGTCAAGGCTATGGATGTCCAACCAACACAGCTTTCATTCCTGACCACGATCAATCGGGACCAGACTGTCACTATCAACGTGGGCACTACCGATAGCAAGGTGTCGGGCTGGCAAGCTGTTGCAGATCAGCCCTGGATAAGCGTGACGCCAAATTCTGGCGCGACACCGGCACACGCTCAGATCGGCGTCAAGACGAGTGGATTGGGTCTGGGCATCCATTCGGGTAAGATTACATTCTCTAGTCAATCCGGCGAATATCCGACTATCACGATCCCTGTACAAGTGAAGATCGTTCAAAAGGTGCAGTCAGCCTATTTGCCTCTGATCAAGAAGTAAGGTCGGCGGGAATAGCGTTTGCGCCCGATGTTGGCTTGAAAAAGAAGATCAGTCCGCTATCTCTGGACGATAACCGCGGCTGCCTGTTGGCTCACCCCAATCCACATCCGCATCACTCATGCATGTGTGGGTTGGGGCAATGCTAATAATCCAACCAAATCTCTCGCCTCCGCGATTGCCGAACCCACTCCCCCGTGCTATACTCGGTGCCGAGCCTGATCCACGCTCGACACCGATTTGCTCATGCGCATTCTACACGTCATCCAACGCTATTGGCCCGCCGTCGGCGGCGCAGAAACCTATATCGGCGAAATCTCTGCGCGCCTCGCCGCAGAGGGTCATCAGGTTACGGTTGCCGCGACCGATGCGTTGGATCTGGACTACTTCTGGGATCGCAGGCGGCGGCACATCTCGCAACAGCTAGACCAACATGCCGGGGTGCGTATTCTGCGTTTTCCAGCTCGCCAGCTCCCCCTGGGCGCGGTGGCCTATGCTGGTGTGCGCCGCTTGCTGTGGTTGTTTTCCAAAACGTGCCTCGCTCCCGTTGCAGCGCTGCACCGTTTGGCGCGCGTTACGCCATGGTCGCCTGATCTATGGCGGTGGCTGACAACGACCGAAGAGCGGTTCGATCTGGTCGCCGGGACGGTCATCTGCCTGGAATCGGTGATGGAAGCCGGGTTGCGCTTCGCTCAACGCCGCGCGATCCCCTTCATCGCCTACCCGCTGACTCACCTGGGGGCTGGCCCGCAACCCGCCAACGATGCGCTCAGCAGCTTCTACACAATGCGCCACCAGGTCCATCTGGTGCGCTCCAGCACGGCGACGGTTTGCATGACGCCCACCGAGGCGGCCTTCTATGCGGCGCATGGTGTGCCGGCTGAGAGCCTGTTGGTCGCCGGCCCCGGCGTCACCCCGGCCGAGGTGCTGGGCGGTGACGCCGCGCGCTTTCGGCTGCGCCACGGGATCAGCGGGCCGCTGGTCGTCTCGCTGGCCTCCATGGCCTACGACAAGGGTACGATGCAACTGGTCGAGGCTGCGCGCCGTCTTTGGCAACGGGGGCAGGTGGTGGACCTGGTTCTGGCCGGCGCCATCACCCAGCCGTTCCGCGCCTATCTGGCCGAGCTCTCGCCGGCCGACCGGGCGCGGCTGCACGTGCTGGGCCCAGTGGATGACACCGAGAAGCGCGATCTGCTCGCTGCGGCCGACGTGTTCGCCATGCCCTCGCGCACCGATTCCTTCGGGATCGTCTATCTGGAGGCCTGGCTTTACCACAAGCCGGTGATAGGCGCGCGGACGTGGGGCGTCATGGATGTGATCGAGGACGGCCGCGATGGCCTGTTGGTGCCCTTCGGTGATGCCGCTGCATTAGCTGATGTGCTCACCGGCCTGCTCTCCGACGCGGCTCGCCGGGATCAGATGGGCGCATACGGAGCAGAAAAAGTGTACCGCATGCATACCTGGGACGTGAAGTACCCGCTGGTGCGTAATCTCTACCAGCAATTGGTTGCAGACTGCCGCGAGTGAGGAGCACGCGATGCACTTGGCGATTAACGCCTCGGAGATCGGGCGACAACGTGGCGGCAACGAGACCCATCTGCTGGGACTCCTGGAAGGATGGTCGGGGGCTGAGAATAGTCCGCAGGTGAGCTTGATCACGGTGACGACCGGCGCGGCGATGCCCTGGGACGCCGATAGCCCGTGGCCGGCGATCAATGTCGGCCCCTATCACCGTCTGCCGTTCCTCCTCTGGCAGCAAACGTTTGCTCTACGGCGTCTGAAGCCGGATTGGTATCTTTCCACCTATTTTTTGCCCCCTGTGTTGCCGTGCCGGGGGGCGGTTTTGGTGCATGATGTCTCGTTCTTGGCGCATCCTGAGTACTTCCCCCGTGCGATCGCGATCTACATGCGGATACTGGTGGGGATGGCAATCGAAAAAGCCGAATGTGTCATGGTAGACTCAGAGTTCACCCGTCAAGAAATGCGGCGTTTCTATCCCCGCGCTCGAAAGCCAACCGCGATTGTCCAATGCGGCGTCGGACGCCAGTTCGTACCTGACGGCCCGCCGGAAGTGGACCTGGCCATCCTTGCCCAGTACGGCGTGAGTCCGCCCTATGTGTTTGCGATCGGGAACATCCACCCGCGCAAAAACCTCACGCGCTTGTTGGAGGCATATCTGATCTTGCGTCAGCAAGGATATCCTCTCGCTATGGTATGGACGGGATTGCCGCGCTGGGGAAGCGAGGATCTGCTGGAGCGGGCGCGTCGCGCGGGCGTTATTCTGACAGGTTTTGTCCCACAGGCTCATCTGCCCGCCTTTTATCGTCGCGCGGCTGTCTTCGTCTATCCGTCGCTGTACGAGGGCTTCGGTTTGCCAGTTGTGGAAAGCATGGCGTGCGGCACGCCGGTTGTGTGCAGCGCTACGACCAGCCTGCCCGAAGTCGCCGGCGCGGCCGCCCTGTTGGTCAATCCTGAAAGCTGCCGGGAGATTGCCGACGCCATCCGACGCCTCTCGGATGAGCCGGCGCTGGCCGATGACCTCCGTCAGGCCGGCCTGGAACGCGTCAAGCGCTTCACCTGGGCCAACGTAGCGCAGCGAACCCTCGCAGCTTTGGAAGAGACGATATAGATGCCTGACGGCTCACTGATTGCTGGTGGCCTGCAATCCGACGCCGATTTGCATAAGGTGATGCGCTGAGGCATAATGACCTTCGTTGACAGATAGGAATATCCGTGGCGGTAGCTTTGCCCAACGGACATTTCTGCGGCGTGCGTGCGCTACCAGGGATCAGCCCCTTTGAGGCAAAAAACCACTTATCTCGCCGATAGCCTCCTACTGGCCGGTTTGTGTCTGCTCTTCTTCTGGCGGCACCTGACGCCGCTGGTCATCGACCGGTTGGCGTTTGTCCCCGGCGATTTCATGGACCAATTTTACGCGTTCGCCCGCTACGAGGCGACGCGGCTGCACGCCGGCCAGCTCCCGCTGTGGAACCCGTACACCTTCTCCGGTCACCCGTTCATTGCCGACGTTCAGTCAGCCGTGTTCTATCCCCTGAGCCTCTTAACGATGGTGTTGACCGCCGTCAGGCGGTTCTCCTATCACGCGCTGGAACTGGAGGCGATCGCGCATTTCGTGCTGGCGGCCGTGTTTACCTATTTACTTGCACGACGCCTGACTCGCAGTCGCATCGGCGGGCTGACGGCCGCCGTGGTTTTCACTTTCAGTGGTTATCTGACCAGCTATCCTGCGCTGCAACTCGCGATCCTCGAGACGCAGGTCTGGCTGCCGCTGATCTTGCTGGCCCTCGATGTAGCCGGTGCGCGCCGGGAGACGGGCGATGCGCGGGCGAGCGTCCGGTGGGTGCTGGCGGCGGGCTTATTGCTCGGCGTGGCATTCCTTGCCGGCCACCCCCAATCTGCGCTGCTGGTGACCTATGCCGGCCTGGCCTTCGGGCTATTTCGTTTCTGGCCGCGCGATGTGGGGGCATCGAAGCGGAGCTGGCGGCCCTGGCTGCAGACCGCCGGCCTGCTGATGTTGTTTCTCGCTGTGGGCATCGGCGTGGCAGCGGTGCAACTGCTGCCATCGGTCGAGTTCATGTTGCTATCCACGCGCACCGGTCTCGGCTTCAACGAGGCCGGTAGCGGATTCATGCCGTTCGATCTCATGCAGCTCATCCTGCCCGCGGTGGGGGGACAATTCCCGGCGCTCTATATGGGATTGATCCCGCTGGGGCTGGCCGGTTTCGCGCTGGCTGTCACGCGTCGCGATCCGAGCCTCTCGACCGACGCATGGCGCACGATCACGTTTCTCGGCTGGGCGCTGCTGGTTGGCATCCTGCTGATCTTCGGCCGCTTCATGGCACTCTACCAGGTGCTCTATATTTTTGCGCCGGGCTGGGGCTTGTTCCGCGGCCAGGAGCGCACTGTGGTTTGGATGGTGCTCGCGGTGGCGCTGCTTGCGGGCTACGGCATTGCATGGCTGGATCGCTTCTGGGCGGCCAGCCGTGCGCAATCGGCATCCGAGTCACCTCAGCCCACTGATCGTTCTACGGGCCTCCTGGCGGGTCCAGATGGCAAACTGGCGGCGGTCTACGGCGCGGCGGCGTTGGCGGCGCTCGCCCTGGCGCTGGCATTTTTCGTCGGCTACCAGGCCGGACAAAAGGCACTCTGGGGCTTCACAGGCGCGGCGCTGTGGTTGGCGCTCTTCCTCGGGCTGGCGGTCGTTGCGCTGCGCGCTCGGCAGTCTGCGTTGCTGCTGGCCTTCCTGGTGCTCGACCTCTTCACCATGAACGCCTCACACCACACGACCCCGGCCGATCAAGTGAACCTGACGCCACATCGCGCATTGGTGGCCGTGCCGCTGGCCGACCGCGATCTGTTCCGCACCGCTAACGATGATGTGCTGCCCAACAATTATGGCCTGCTCTATAATCTGGAGGATATCCGGGGCGCCAGCCCGTTGCGGCTCAAGGATTATGACGAGTGGCTGGCCCGCGTGCCGCTGCCGCGCGCCTGGAAGTTGCTGGGCGTCGAGTATGTCTTTTCATGGCTGCAGGAGTTGGACGCACCCGCCGAGCGGCTGGCCGAGGAGCCCGGTCGCGACAACAAGCCGGTGTATCTCTACCGGCTTAAGGAGACCGGGGCGCGCGCATGGCTGGCGGGCCGGGCCATCGCCGAGCCGGATCGCGAGCGGACGCTGCAACGCCTGGCTGCGCCTGATTTCGATGTTGCCCGGCAGATCGTGCTGCCGACCGTGCCGAAAGGCTTCGGCGCTGTGGACGCCTGCGGCGGCGAGATCGTCTGGCGGTCGCGCACACCTGAGCGGCTGGAGCTGACGGCGACGACGCAGCAGCCGTGCATCTTGGTGCTCAGCGAGTTGGTGTATCCCGGCTGGCAGGCAACCATCGACGGCGCACCGGCGCCGATCCTCCCCGCTGACCTGATCTTCCGGGCTGTAGCGTTGCCGCCGGGTCGCCACGACGTGAGTTTCTTCTTCCGCTCGACCGCTCTCACGGTCGGCGCGGTAGTCTCACTGCTCACGCTCGTGCTGACCATCGCGGTGATCCTCGTTTTGCGCATTCGTCGCCACTGACACATAATCTGTGCGATGATTGACGAGCCTGCTTCTACCGTTCACACCGCCGCGTGCCGTCGCGCGCGCCTGCTTCTGCTGCTTTTCGTGCTGCTGGCGTTTGCGCGCCTGGTCTACGGTCTGGGCGCTCAGAACCTCTGGCTCGACGAGGCGTTCAGCCTCCAGCGCGCGGAGTCGGCCTGGCCTGCCTTGATCGCCGGCGCCTTGCCCTTGACCGATGGCGTTCGGACCGTCGATACGACCGATCAACACCCATTCGCCTATTTCGTGCTCCTGGGCCTGATGCTGCGCGCTGCGGGCATCAGCGAGTTCGCGCTACGCTTCCCGGCAGTGATCGCCGCAACGCTGCTGGTTCCGGTGGTCTGGACGCTGGCCAGACGGCTGACGCGCTCGCGAGTCCTGCCTCGCTCCGCGCCGATCTGGGTTGCACTGTTGGTTGCTATCAATCCTTTCTATCTGTGGTTCGGGCAGGAAGTGCGCATGTATGCGCAGGTGGCGCTGCTGGCGCCGGTGAGCACGTATTTGCTGCTGCGCTGGGCCGACGCGGCGGCTGGCCGAAGGCGCAGGCTTGCGCTGATCGGCTACGTGGTCGCCATATGCCTGCTGCTGAGCACGCACTATTTCGCCGTGCTGATCTTGCCGGCGCACGCCGCGGTGGTTTTCCAAACGCTCGGCCGGCAGCGGCCACGACGAGCCGTGTTGGCTACGGCGATTCTGTTCGCGCTGGCGCTACTTCCGGCCGGTCTTGCGCTTGCGCTCTTCGCACGCGATCCAAATGCGGGCACGAACTGGGCGCAGATTTCGCCGCGCATCCTGGCCGCCGATCTGTTGAATGCGTTCAGTATGGGGCCAAACGTGGATATCCGTCACGTGTGGGGCTTCGATTTGTTCAGCGGCGCACTCGCTATGCTGGGCGTGATCTACGGACTGGACCGGAGCCGCTCGGCACGGCCATGGCGGGGCTGGCTGCTGCCGGCGCTTGTGTTGGTACCGCCAGCATTACTGCTCATCGTCAGCGCCTTCCGGCCCGCCTACATGACGGCCAGACACATGAGCCTGATCAGTGGTTTTTTCTTGCTGCTGGTGGCTGGTGGGGTGGCATGGTTGTGGCAGACACGGCGCTGGCTGGGCGGCTTGGCGGCGGTCGTGTTGGTGGCTGGCGCAGCCTATGCGATGACCGACTATCATCTTAAGCCCCGGCACGGTGGGGGCGATCTGGCCGGAATGGGCCAATATCTGCGCGAGAGGGTCCAGCCGGGCGATCTACTGCTGACCAAGCCGATTCTGTGGGGGCGGCTCTATCAGTACTATCTGCCGACGGATGTGCTGAAAGATGGCGGCGCGGCCAGCCCGCCATCCGCGTGGCGCGGCCTGCCATTGCTGCGAGGATGGGAGGAGACGGTCGAGGAACTGCAAAAACTGCGAGATAGCCATCGGCGCATCTGGCTGGTACGGTCGGTTGGGCCGGATGAAGACGGCGAGTGGCTGTTCGCACACATGTTTCGGGTCGAGCATCAGGCATTCGAGAGCACGCGGGCCGCGCTCGATGTGGATCTGCTGCTGGCGCAATCGCCAGTGCTGAAACAGCCGCCCGCGACGATCCAGTATGGCGTGGATGCCGTTTTCGGCGGCGAAGCGCGGCTGCTGGGATATGACCTGGGTCAGGCGTTGGCGCCGGACGGGGCAATTCCGGTGACGCTTTACTGGCAGCCCGTAAGCCAAATCAGCCGCCGCTACAAATACATCCTGCGCCTGATAGCCGCGGATGGCGAGGCCCTCTCGACGACCGAACGCGAACCGTACAATGGCGCCTTGCCGACGACGGCCTGGCCTCTCGGATCGACAATTATGGAATATACCGAGATTCCCCCGCCGGCACGCCAGCAGTGGGACAAATCGCGTCTGGTCCTTCAGATGTACGACGCTGAAACTCTGGAGAAGCTGCCCGTCACCGGGGTATCGGGCGCTGCGGCGGGTCAAGGCGTTCACACCGTTGTTCTGCCCGCTGCCCCACCCGCGCCCTAGCTGTCTTGCGGGCGTTTACGGCTTGCCCGTGATCTCGAGTTGCGTCACCAGGATTCCATAGCCGGTCAGTTGTCCCTTGTCACCCAACACAGGCAATCGTTGACCGCTGGCCGGATCATACAACCCCACAATGATCCGGTGGTGCCCCGGTTTGGCGTCTGGAAGGATCTTCAGGCGATGTGTATCAGCCAGGTTCTCCCCCGCCGACCAGAATGAAGTCGGATAGGCGTTGTCCAGCGGCGGACCATCCCCTTGCCCCATGAGGGTATCGTCATCGCCGAGCAAGTGCACGAAAACGGTGTAGTCCTTGCCCAACGGCCTCGACACTTGCCAATAGAGCGTCAGAGGGACTTCCGAGCCCGCGGCCACCGGCCCTGTCGGTAGATCATAGCCCACGAGACGCACCGCATTGTTCAGGTTAGCATCCACGACGTGAGACGGCTTGCGCGGGGGGGTGGGGACGGCGATCTTGACCCGGGTCAACACCGCAGGATCCACAGTCTGGCCTTGCGGATCCACGGCAGGTAGGCGCTTTCCAGTCTGGAAGCGGTACAGACCGGCCAGAAGCTGGGCTGCCAACGGTTCGCCGGGTACCGAACGCAGCGGTACCATGTACTCATCACGGAAGATCTGGCCCGGCGACCACATGCTGGTCGGATAGGCGCCACCACCCGGATAGCTATCGACCTGGCCCAGGACTTGGTCTTGTCCGGCCACAAGCTGCAAGAAGATGCTGATATCCTCATCAGTCGGTTCGAGCGCCTGCCAATAGAGCGTCACAGGCAACATTTCGCCGTGCCGGACGGCATCTTTCCCCACTTCATAGGCTAGCAAACGCGCCACGTTGCCGTAGCTCACGTTGAGAGGCCGGGCGGACGATGGAATATCGGTTGCTGCGATCAAGACCGGCTTAGCATAGGCGGGCTTGATCGATGTGAATGGCGCCGTGACCGAAAGCATGAAGAACATTGTGGACAGAGCGCCGGCAACCCAGACTTGCCAGCGCCGCGGCCACCACCCGATCAGCCCCAAGGCCAGGAACAAACAAATCGCGGAGATCGCCGGGAAAAGCAGCCGTCCTTGCGAGGCGTAAGTCATCGACGTCCATCGGATCAGCGCCACAAATTCGAACGTCGCCCAGGCGCCCAGCAGCAGTAATTCGGGCCATGGGGTCGGGCAGCGTGCGCGTCGTTGTTGCACAAACCAGACCGCCAGACCGATCAGCGTGACCACAGTCAGGAAATCCAGGACGCGGTAAATCCAGATTGGGCGCAGCAGTACATTGACTACGCCAAAGAGCCCCCAGTAGTTGATGCGCAGCCCTTCGAACTCGCTCAGTAGATCCGCTAGGAGCGGCTCGACCGGTCGTCGCCCGACGATATCCAGCATTGCGTTGAGTCCCGTGGGGTCACCATAAAGTTGCCAGTTGCGCAGATACCACCAGCCGGCGATCAATACCACCGGAACGCAGAATAGCGCGCAGTCGACACCCCATTGTACGAGCTTTCTCCACAGGCTATCGCTCGGCGTGCCCCTTGCGCCCGCATCTTGTGACCTTGTCCCCGTCGAACGATAGCGCGGCGGAACGAAGAAAGTACGCAGCAGCAGCGCCAGGCCCGCCATTGGCACCAATCCGAGCGCGCTCAGCTTCGTCAGGCAGGCCAGGCCGATCGTCACGCCGAGCAAAACCAAGAAGCGCCAAGAAGCACCGCGCTGGATGATTCGAACGAACATGAGCAACGTTACAGATGACAGCAAAATGACCAGATTGTCGTTATTGACCGAAGCGCTGATGAAGATGAACATCGGGATAAAAGCGTTGAACGCCAAGGCTGTCAGGGGAAGGATCGGGGTGTGCGGGAAGATATCCAGCGCAATGCGATAGGTGCAGAGCAGCGTGCCCGTCGCCAACAGCAGCGAGAACAGTCGGGCTATGTGGATGCCCAGTACGGCGCCAGTCCAGGGGAACGCCTCGCGATCCGTGTGGACCACCATATTCTTGTTGTCGTGTGCCAGGGGAATGCCGACGCGCGCATGAGGGTTGAGCCGATAGACGATCGGGAGATCATCGACATCGAGCCAACTCGTGAGCGCGCCGGCCAAGAAGTAATATAGGGGCGGCTGGCTGCCCTCCTGCTGCCACATCATCCCTTGGTTAGGCCGCTGCACTGGAAGGGCGCCGCCCTGCGCCATGTGCGAGACGAAGGGGTAGTGGTATAGTTCGTCGGGAGACTCGAAAATGGGCACGCTTAGGCTGTAGATAATGCCGAGCCCGACGAACAACGCCAGAATGACGACCGCCGGCAGATGGCGTCTGAACAAATTCATCGGAACTCGTTGCTACCCCAGCCGGAGCGTCACCAAGGCATTCGCTACGCTATCCTCGGCACTGACACCGTACTGGACATCGGCGATCTTGCCCTCGGCATCGACGACGAAGTGCGAGCGGATGATGCCGAAGTACGTCTTGCCGTACATGCTCTTCTCGCCCCACACGCCGTACAGTTCTGCCACCTTATGATCCTCGTCGGCGAGCAAATGAAACGGCAGATCGAATTTGGTGCGGAACTTGACGTGGCTGTTGACGCCGTCGGGGCTGATGCCGAACACGACAGCATCCTTTTCGGAAATCTCCAGATAATTATCGCGGAAACCACACGCCTGTGTGGTGCAGCCGGGTGTATCGTCCTTGGGGTAGAAGTAGAGCACCACGCGCCGCCCGCGCAGATCGCTCAAGCGAACCATACTGCCGTCGTCCGCCGGCAACGTGAAATCTGGCGCCATGCTTCCAATCGCCGGAACCGCATCAGGGAGTGGATTGGATTTCTTGACCATGTCTTTCCTCCTGACCAGGGTTACTTCCCCGGAATGTATCCGTTAGGGCCTGTAAAAGTATTATCTCGGCTTTGGCCGGTCTCCGACCAAGCCAACGGCGGAACCTATTCTTTTACGAACCCTTAGGTTTTGCGCAGGGCAAGCCAGTGCTTCACCGCGGCACTGCGCACTTGGAACTATCTGCATTCTATCATACATAGAGGGGCAGAACAACCTCGGTTGCCTACGGGGTGCGCGAAATCATGTTGCTGGCCGCGCGGCCCATCTGTTGTATTGTGTTTCCGCAGCTTTGGCTGCCGCAACCCGATCAAACCGCAACATGGAATCACCCTGGCCTGCGCGGTGGGCGCTATTGCGCGGTGGGCGCTATTGCGCGGTGGGCGCTATTGCGCGGTGGGCGCTATTGCGCGCCGGAGGTCTCTGAACGCCATCGAAATGGGCCGAGTCCGACTTGGTGATCGGGCGAGCCGTTCGAGTTGCGTACCGGTAGCGTCTGTCCTGTTTCTCCGTCGACCAGAGAAAGGCTGAGCCACCAATCGCCCGGCTCCGTGCTCGAGAGCGGCACCTCGATGCGGTCCTGAAGATCGGGCGTGCCGGGTCGCCAGCAGGTCATCGGGTATGACTGCTGGAACGGTTGCAGGAGGGTAGCCGCTGGCGCCGCTTGTCCGCTGGGCGAGACAGGGATCACAGCTAAGTAATACGGCGCATCCATCAACTTCAAAGGTTGCCATCTGAGCCACAAGTTAAGCACGGCGCGAGGCTCACCCGTGCCGGCCAGCGCTGCGATCTGACCCGCAGACGCCGTGAGTTTGGCTGCCTCGCCGAAGATCGCGCCGTTGGCCAGGAACGACGATTCGGCCGGCGCAGAAGCCGTGTCAACCGGCGGGGCCGCTGGCGCCGGCTCAACTTCAGTCCCCAAGACACGCAAAGAGGCAATCATCACGACCAGCAGCAAACCCTGCGTCATAGTCAGTGCTCGGCCGAGAGCCTGATCATCGCGCAGGACGCTGGCCGCGGTCAGCAGCACTAGCGGGGAGAAGAAGAGCAGGATTCGCCCAGACTCGCCGCGCATCGTCCCGGAAAGATCCAGCATGACGAGTGTGACGAACGAAGCCAGGATCATGATATCCTGTTCGGCAGGCGGCGCTCGCCGGGCCAGCTTCTGCACGCTCGACCAGATGCCCACGCCGGCCACCAGGACCAACGGCCAGCCGGTGAACATGAAGAAATCATTCGCATGCAAGACGAGCCACGGCCAGTAGGGGCGATCGAGTGCCAGATGGCCCGGACTCGCCGCTAACAT